>JAHEID010000158.1 GCA_024639555.1 Deltaproteobacteria bacterium | reverse complement strand
AAATCTTCAATTTATTCACCAAAAACGACCCTCTGCGGATGGGTGTAGATATTCATCCTGTTGCCGCGGGCAAAGCCTATCAGGGTAATGCCGTGATCCTCGGCATAGGTTATAGACATGCAGGTTGGCGCCGTCCGGCTGATCATGATGGGTATGCGGTTGCGGATCACCTTGGTCATAATCTCGCCTGAAATTCTGCCGCTTGAGAGCAGTATTTTATCAGCCACAGGGATTCCTGCCAGAAATGCCTTGCCAATAATTTTGTCTACTGCATTGTGGCGGCCGATGTCTTCTGCGAACAGGTGGATGCGTTCCTGGTCCGCCAGTGCCGCAGAGTGGACCCCGCCTGTTTGCATAAAAAGTTCAGAGATGGATCTGAATTTCTTCAGGAGGGCTTGAATTTCCTCGGAACTAACCCTGGTCATGGATTTGTTGGGCCGCATGCTTTTAAGGTTTGCTGCATCCGTAAAGGTTATGCCCCGTCCGCATCCGGATGTAATGGTTTTTTTATGAAAGGTTGCATCAATGTCCTCCGGAAGATCTGCAAGGGTTACAGAAACAGTATAGGTGTTTTCATCCACCGCTACTTTAAGCAACGAATCACGATCCTTGAGGATTCCCTCGGAAAGGAGGAAGCCTATTGCCATTGCATCCAGTTCTGCAGGTGTGCAGAGCAGGGTGACAACCTGCTTATTATTAACATTGAGTGTAAAGCCTATTTCTGCAGCAACCCGGTCTGTGGTCTCCTCAATAGACTCCCCCTTTTGTCGTATTATGAGCGTTTCGTGTGAAGATTTCATGGGTAACGATGAATGGGAGGGAGCGCTTTAAAAACAGCCGAGCTGGCATTTGCTGATTTTGATTTTCAGTATATTTGCGGCTTTTCCGACTTCACTGGAAGGAATATTAAGGGATTTGGCAATAGCCAAAGCACTGGTGCAAAGGATACGATTTTCTTTTGATGCTTTGTGCAGCTGAGCCTCAAGTTCTCTCTTCTTATCAGGGCTGATAGATGTCTGGTTTTCTTCTGGCATCGCCTTAATCCTCAATGATATCCCGCGCCCATGACAGGGCAGCGGCCATTGCCGGAAAGCCGATGGTACTGGTCAGCAGAAGAATGGCATGGTATATCTCCTCAGGTGTTGCACCGGAATCCATGGCCCGTTTTACGTGAGAGTGCACGGCCCCTTCTGCCTTTGTGGCGGCGGCAGCTGCAAGCTGGATGAGGTTTGCATCTTTATTATTTAGCGGACCGGCTTCACGCAGGGCCTTGCCGAGTTCCTGATGGTTCTGTATGACATTGTTGAATTTCGCTGCCAGCCAATCATAGTTTCTAGGTAATGGAGTCATATGTTTCACCTGTGATCTTTTATATTAGTGTTTTTAGTCTGTTGCATTGATAAAGCCATTCTGGATCGCATGCTTAATCAGGTCCGCCGTATTTTTGAGGTTAAGCTTCTTCAAAAGGTTTGCCCGGTGATGTTCAACGGTCCGGATACTTATGGATAAAAGTTCTGCTATCTCCTTGCTGGTTAATCCCTCTGCCACAAGTTTCAACACCTCGATTTCACGGTTTGTCAGTGTTTCACACGGGAAGACACCTTTCTCGCGGTAGGAGCGGATGACGTCATCTGAAAATTCTTCAGCCAGATGCGGCGAGATGTAAATGTCTCCGTGCATCACCACGTCAATTGCATTCAGGAGTTCGTTGTCAGAATCTTCCTTTAAAAGATAGCCGTCCGCCCCTGCGGACATGGCACAAAGAAAGTACTGTTCATTCTTGTGCATGGTTATCATGAGGATTTTTACTTCGGGGCAGATTCTTTTGACTTCATTGATCACCTCAATGCCACGCAGTTGCGGCATGGAGATATCAAGGATAATCAGATCAGGTGTGATTTGATCCAGGATGTCGAGAAGCTCAAGGCCGTCACCTGCTTCACCGATTACTTCAAAAGACCTGTTTTCCTCGATGAGTTTTTTCAAACCCTGCCGGATCAAGACATGATCATCTGCCAAAATTATTTTACATTTTGCCATTTTGTTCTCCTTGTTATTTGATAGGAGCAGTAAAGGTGACAGTAGTATCTATTCCGGGACGACTGACTAGATTAATTTTTCCTCCCAGAATCCTGACCCGTTCTGACATGGCCTCTAGCCCCATACCTCTGTGAGCATCTTTATTGTCTAAAGTTTTCTGTACATTAAAGCCTCGACCGTCATCTTTTACAGTGAATCGGACTGCACGATCCTCTTCCTGGATGACAAGTGAAACAAGTTTTGCCCCGGCATGTTTGCCGATATTGGTTAATGCTTCTTGAAGAATTCTGTATATGATGCGCTGCGAGTCCTCATCAAACAGGTGATTTACATCTGTATGCTGATACCTTATTTTGACATTATAAATTTTTGAGAAGTTATTCACAAGGTATTCAATTGCTGCCTGAAAACCAAGGTCATCCAGTACCACCGGGCTGAGATCCCTGGCCAGCCTTCGCACATTTTCAATTATCTGGTTTATGTTGCCCCGCATTTCATCACAAACCAGGCGCAACTCTTCCGGATCCACATCACCCAATCGTCTGGCAATGGCGCCTACCTGCAGTTTAAGTGCAGCCATGGATTGCCCCAATTCATCGTGCAGCTCAAAGGCTATCCTCTTTCTTTCGTTTTCCTGCACAGAAAAAAGATCTGATGAGAGACGGTGCAACCGCTCCTCGGATTTTCTCAGTTCGTCCGCCATAGCCGCCAAATCAATATTGGAATCCTCTATGGCTTTAATCTGGAGCTTGGCTGCCATGATAATTTCATAGGCCAGCATGGCATAGAGCAAACTGGTGACAATCCATATGATCACCATGGTCCTCCATGTCTGCCGCAATACTTTTTCAACCTTGATGACTTCCTGTTGGGTAATGGCATTCGTCCTGCCTGTGACTTTTCCCAACGTAGTTTCAATGCTGTCATATATCCGAATGGCTTCAGCCTGAAGTGTTTCTTTCTCGCTCTCCATCTTAAGCCGGTCAAGAATAAGGCCGTACTCTCCGTCATAGCCCAGGATGATTGTCTGGTGGGCATTATCTATTGTATAGCCCTGGCCGAACATTGCTGTTTCGTACTCTTCAAGCAGGCTGTAAAGTTGAATTTTTTCGGAGGATTTCTCCCCCTCGGACAATTGGGTATTCATCCGGACCCTTGCCAGCAGTGTCCGGATTTTATTGTCTTTGAGGTCAGCGAGGTTGTCTGCCTCGGGAATGGCGTGCAAACGTTCGCTCAATTGCACCAGATCAGTAATGTCACGGCGTATGATGGAAAAAACGTTTTGTTCTGCGAGTTGGGTAATGATGGCTATGTCAACCTGTTTTGAACCGCGAGAATAATTTTGTTTTATTTTGCGGATTTTAGCAGCCCGGTCAAGGCGCTGCTGCCCCTCGGCCTTGTCAACTGTCTCTAGAATTTTGGAAAGAATGGATTCCACCTCTTTTCTGGCTGGGGGAATTCTGGGAACAGTTCTGCTGTAAGCGCTTGCCCACCAGGTTATTTTATTTTTTGTGCTGAGAAGAGAATTAATGCTTTTATCAAGTTCTTCAAAGGTAGGTATGAGGACTGGATCGGAAACGACCCGACGGTAATCTTTGACCAGGTTTAGAAGAATGTAATCTTCCTTCTGACTGTTATCGCTTAACCTTGCTTCCAGCAGATCTGCTATTTCAGATTTTTGCTTGGCGAGACTGTTCTCCAACTTTGTTTGTATCGAAATGAAATTTTCCTTTAATTCAAATAAGTTTTCCCTTTCAGTTCGAATACCCGTGAGGGTGGACCAGACGAGATAGACCATGAATACGCCAACTGAAAAGCTGAGCAGCGTTATCAGCCAGACAAGTTTTATAGGGTTCCCTTCCCTTACTTTCACTATTGGTAAGTTTTTCATGGCATGTTGCGCAACTGTTTCCAGCCAAAGGGTTGCACCTCTCCCTTGCGTATAATGGTCGGCCAGATCTGGTGGCTGGCCTGATGTTCTTTCGAGGAAAGTTTAAGAGGGGCAGCAAATCCCAAATCAAACTGTCCCAGGTTTTCAAGGGCTTCAATAATGGATTCCCTGGTAATTTCACCATTCACTGTTTTTAAGGCCTGCAGAAAAATGCGGGTCGATATATAGCCTTCCAATGCCCCGTATGTGGGGGCTATTGAGGGATTAAAGCGATGGAGGACCCTGTGGAAATCCTGGACAATTGACAGTGATGACTCCAGGGGCGGCACGACTTGGGTAACTATGACTCCATCATCTTCATCCCCAAGAGCCTGGGCCAGGGGTGCAGCTCCGACAAATGAAACATTGAGAAACAGGGAATTGAGATTATAGTTTCTGGCAAGCCTGATGAACTTTGCCGAGGGGGCATAAGTGCCAACCATAATGATGGCCCTGGGTTCAGGGTCTGCCAGGAGTATATCTGCCAGGCTGTTTTCAACAGCCAGACTGTTTCGTTCATAACGTCCATGGGTGATTTGCGTTTCATCTTTTAAGCCGTTCTTCTTCAATGCTGCCATACCACCGACAAATCCAGAATCACCGTAGGCATCCCTTTGGGTGAAAAAGGCAATTTCATTTGGTCTCAGGTGCCCATATGTTATGAGCGCCTGTACCATGGCAGCGGTTTCCTCTGCATAACTGGCACGGTAATTTATCACGTAGTGATCCGGCGGGATCCTGCGGAGAATACCGGCACCGGTGAGTGCACCAAAAAAAGGAACATGACTCCGGTTGGCAATTGGAACTGCGGCAATTGCTGTCGGTGTACCGACATTGCCTATGAGAGCCAGGACATTTTCCTCCTCGATGAGCCTGTGCATGTTGAGCACCGTTCTTTCAGGATCATAGCCGTCATTAAGAACAACAAGACAAAGGCTTTTTCCCTGAATCCCGCCCTGCGCGTTGATCTCTTTCAAGGACGCCAGCACACCGTTTCGCATATTGATGCCAAGGTGGGCCACAGGACCGGAAAGGACAGTGGACATTCCAAGGACAAGAGAATTATGCAGACAGGGAATATCTTGTCCCTTTGCATTGTCGGCGAGGCTTGGCAATAAGAAGAATAAACTAACGAAAAAGAGGCTCAGCCGGAAACCCGGTCC
>JAHEID010000042.1 GCA_024639555.1 Deltaproteobacteria bacterium | reverse complement strand
CTGGACAGTCTGCCTGAAAAGTACGAGGTTGTTTCCTGCGAAAAAAACAGCCGCTTTGGAGGCCGCAGCTATTCCCAGTTTGTCGACCTGCAGGGCGGCACTTTGTGGCGCGCAGATTTTCACGTGGCTCTCAAGCCGGAAGCAAAAGGGGAAGCAAGCCTGCAGCTTGAAAGCGCGCTGCAGGAAAACATGCTCGTTTATGAAATCTTGTTTCAGGGCAGTGGTGTACCACTGAGCAACCCGCGTCTCGTCATTATGATGCCTGAAGGCACCTCCTACAAAGAGGGAAGCAGCCGGCTTGATGATTCGCCTTTTCCCGATCCCGCACTTGTGGACAACGTTTTGACGTTTCGCCTGCAAGATACTCCGGATGAATGGTCAAGAAAGATCCATTTCAATGGAAGTCTCGATTCAGGGTCCGGGGAGGCTGATCTTCGCACCAGGGCTTTTCTCATCTATGATACACCTACCAAAAGCAACGAAAAAACACCACCGGTGGAAGTCGTTGTAAAAACGACTGGCGATAATGAAGAAATATTACAGCAAAGCAGTGCCATTGTTGAAACAACTGGTTTGCGGCCTGGAGAAAAGCAGGAAACGCCTGCCTCTATAGAGGAAACCAATGTGAGTATGGCGGGTTATGATGAAGCATGGCTTGAAACGGCAAAACCGGGGCTGGAATGGTTATGGCCTGAATCTGACTACTATCCGGCGATCCCAAGCGTCAACCTGTCAATCAAACACCATGCCAATGAAAAGCTGACGCTGCAGCAGAACGGTGTCGAGGTCAGCAGCCTCAACTTTGAAGGCATGATAAAGAACAAGGCAGGAACCATTGCAGTCAGCCGCTGGACCGGTGTCGATCTGCAGGCGGGCAATAATCATTTTGAGCTGATTGCATACGACACGACCGGAAAGGAAACCGGACGCCTGCAGCGCACGGTCCACTATGCAGGGGCACCGGTGCAGGCGGAATTGCTCATGGAACAATCCGTTCTGGTGGCCGACGGCAGAACAGCGCCCGTTATTGCCGTCCGCCTGCAAGACAAAGATGGATACCCGGTAAGGCCGGGAACCGGTGGTGGACTCACAGTCGAACCACCGTATAGACCCCAGGAGGAGGCTGATGCACTCCAGAAGAATCCGCTTTCAGGACAGGATGGACAGAAACCCGGATACGTTGCAGGGCAGGACGGCATTGCCTTGATACTATTAGATCCGACAACGAGATCGGGTGAAGCCGTAGTGAACTTGCAATTTGCTGATTTCGAGCAAGAGCTCCGGGTCTGGCTGCAGCCCGAGGAACGCGACTGGATCCTGGTGGGTATTGCCGAGGGCACCCTTGGGTATAATATAATCAGCGGCAACATGGAAAACAGTAGCGATGCCGATGTTGACGAGAGCCTGTTTGAAGAGGGGCGCCTCGCCTTTTTTGCCAAAGGCAGGATCAAGGGTGAATGGTTGCTGACAATAGCCTATGACAGCGCAAAGAAAACAACGGGTACTGTGGGAAACAGCCTCCACCAAACAATTGACCCTGACACGTACTACACCTTGTACGGTGATGCTGCCCAGCAGGATTATGACGCTACCAGCGCCAGGGAGCTTTTTCTGAAAATCGAACGGGAACAGTTCTATGCTCTCTTCGGTGACTATGACACGGGGCTTACTGTTACGGAACTGTCACGCTACAGCCGGACTTTTAATGGTCTGAAATCAGAATTGCAGACCGAAACCTATGGCTTCAAGCTCTTTGCCGCTGAAGCGTCCCAGGGATTTGTCAAAGATGAGATACGTGGTAATGGCACATCCGGTATGTATCATCTTTCACGTAAAAACATTGTCATCAACTCGGAAAAGGTCATCATTGAGACCCGTGACCGTTTCCGCAGCGAGGTGATTATTTCCTCTCTGAGCAAAAGCCGCCACATTGATTATAATATCGATTATGACTCGGGCACGCTGTTCTTCAGGGAGCCGATATTCAGCAAGGATGAAAATTTCAATCCTGTATTTATCGTGATCGACTACGAAACAGAAGAGGCAGTCGATGAAAAATATAATTACGGCGGCCGCGGCAGTATAAAACTCATGGGGGAAACGCTTGAAGTCGGCACCAGCTATATCCATGAAGAACAAAGTGGGGAAAAAGGGGATCTCGGCGGCGTGGATGCCACCCTGGACATTGGCAAAAATACCCGGATGAGGGCGGAGTTTGCAACAACCAGAACTGAACTGAAGGAAGACGAGACAAAAGGTGACGCGTATCTGGTGGAAATGACGCACCATTCCACCAAGTTGGATGGCGCGATATATCTGCGTGAACAGGACGAGGGGTTCGGACTTGGCCAGCAGAACGGCAGCGAAGCCGGAACACGCAAAATCGGAGCTGATGGAGCGTATCGTTTCAACCAGAAGATCAGTGTTCACGGGCAGGCCTATCGTCAGTTCAACCTCGCAACGGACGCTGAGCGCGATCTGGTAGAGGCCACGGCATTTTATACGAGCGGGAACTCCTCGTTGCATGCCGGGCTGCGTCATGCTGAAGACAGGTTTGCCGATGGTTTGGTCAACAGTTCTGATCAAATTACCATGGGGGCCAGTCAGAGAATGTTCGATGACCATCTCCAGTTGAGACTGAGCCGGGACCAGTCTCTTGGAGATAGCAATGACAATTCTGATTTCCCCACCCGCACCATGCTCGGTGCTGACTATAAAATTTCAGAATCATTGATGTTGTTCGGAGAGCAGGAATTTACCGAAGGGAATAATGAGGACACACAGTCCACCCGTCTTGGCATGAAAGCAGCACCATGGTCCGGCGGCCAGGCAACTTCTACTGTTGAACGCGAAGTTACGGAATATGGCCCGCGCGTATTTGCAAACCTTGGTCTCAGGCAATTCTGGAATGTCAATGAAAAGTGGAGCGTCGATGGCGGGCTGGATCACAGCCGGACCGTAAAAGACCCGGGCAATATACCTTTCAATGTCAATGTGCCCCCGGCCTCAGGCAGTGATATTGATTTTACCGCCGTATCAATGGGGACGACATACCGGCAAGACAACTGGTCCTGGAACTCCCGAATTGAATTTCGCTTTGCAGATTATGAAGACAAGTGGGGCGTCACTACCGGGTTTTATGTCGAGCCGGGAAAAGATATCGGCTTATCTGCCCTGGCGCAGATATTCATAACTGACACGGAAGCAGGTGCAGATGCCACGAACGGTAACATCCGTTTTGGCCTGGCGTACCGCCCGAGAAACTCCAGATGGATAGTTCTTGACCGCCTGGATTTTATATTCGACGAACTGAAGGGCGGGGATTCAGACTTCAGCAACAGGCGCATCGTAAATATGATGAACGCCAATTACAAACCCAACCACAAAACACAGGTAGCACTGCAATACGGTCTAAAGTATGTGCAGGATACCATTGATGGCGATGACTATCGCGGCTTTACGGATCTCATTGGACTGGAGGCCCGGTATGACCTGAACAAACAATGGGATATCGGTATACGTGGAAGTGTGCTGCATTCCTGGAGCGGTGGTCAATTTGACTACAGCAGCGGCCTGTCGCTGGGCCACAATATTTTTGACAACGCCTGGATCTGCGCCGGCTATAATTTTCTTGGATTCGAAGACCAGGATTTTTCAGGCGGCAGTTTTACCGCACAAGGACCCTTCCTGCAGTTCCGCCTGAAGCTCGACCAGCAATCCGTGCGTAATGCCCTGGAGGTCTGGGGCGATACATAATGTTCACCCGGAAACGGACTCTGCCCAAAATCTCAAACTAGACCCATTCAGCCTTGACATGCGCAATAATCTTCTGGATTAATGGAAGTTTGTCCCTGGCGCACACCCCGATGAGCGGATCACCCTGGTTTACGCTGACACCCGGTTTGAAATATACGGAATGGATGATGCCTTCTTCACCGCTATAGTAAAGGGGCGTGTCTCTTTTCATGAGTGACATGGTGATAATTTCTTCACCAGGCTTAATGGAGACCGCTTTTTTACCCTGCTTTTCAAGACGTGCCTGGATATCCAGGGCGAAGAAATATTTTGCCTTTTCCGGGGCCCGGAAAAGGTAAAGAACATTTTGCAGGATGTTTTCGATGATCTCCCTTTTTTTCAAGGGGTGTTTAATGGTCATGAGTTTTTCCCCGGCCTCGACAAAATGGGCCTCGAGTTCTTTGCGCAGGCAGGTAACTACTCCGTTTGTCAGTGAATTCATGGGCTTGGGATTGTTTTCACGGGTAAGGACATACAATAATGTGCCCGGGTGATGGTTCCATTTGCCGCTTGGACCCTCTACCGTTTCTCCTTCACTGACCTTTAATGAAATACGCCCGGTATGTGGAGTCACTACATCCAGGTAATCATAAGGATCTGAACGGTATTTATTGATTATTTCATTAAAGTTAATGTCGTCGTACATGGTTTCTGTTCACACTATGTGGAGCTTTATCCGATCTTGGCGCAATTACCGGTAATAAAGGTTTCTGCCGCCCATGGTCAGGAGTGCCCTGTAAAGATTCTTTCTGAAATCCCTGCGATCCCAGATACCTTGAATATGGCCCCGCTTGAGGGCTTTGCGGCAGTTATGGTAATCCGGGGGCACATCTTCCCCGGTTGTCTCTCTTATGACCCTGCTGCCTGCAAATCCCACCCTGCTTGAACGGATGGCAAACTGGTATGGCGAACAGCCAAGGAAACTGGCAACCGGCCCGGCATAGGAATTGTTGTCATACACGACGATATAGAGACCACCTGAATCGATATACTCACGCACAGCCATGGTGCATTTTGGCATCTGGATTACGCCAAGGGTCCCCTCGTTGATCCTTATACCGCCTGTGGTATGGACATAAGCCAGGAGAGGTCTGCGTTTCAGCCGTGCTTTTTCGCAGGCCCTGACAAACTTTTCGCCTTCGGCTGCCCCGACAGTTCCGTTGCGGAAATCGCTGTAGAGCATTGTGGTAACAATATCCACACCCATTACCTTGGCGTAAAAGGTAATATTGGCACTGTTGCGTTCTGTCTTGGAGCGGTCCAGTTCCAGGCGCTCGTCAAAACCAGGATAGCCCAATGGGTTAAATGAGCTGATTTCGCTGTTGAAAACCTTTATGGAATCAGGATCAAAAAGGTGCTTCAGATACCATTCATACTCCAAAGGAAAATGATGCCCGCAGTTTTCACAAACCCCGCAGAATTCACCATACAGGTCCGGGACCCAGAGGTCCTTGCAGCCGTACTTGGGACCGTTGGGGCAGCTTACGGTGCGGTCTTCATTGGCCAGCGGGCTTGTATAAGTGTCCCAGATGTCGAGTTCTTCGGGTACGATCGGGCGTTCAATGGCGGGCCTGGTTTTTTTTGCATCAGGTTTGCGGCTTATGAAATTGTAGGCGGTGGTAAAGGGGGTGGTGATTCTTTTGATCAGGACCGAGCCTTCGCCGGAAACGTCCTTGATAACGTTTTCCATCTGTTTTTGCTGCGGGCGCAGCAAGTCATAGCGGAAGGTGTAATAAAGCCTGAACAGAATATTTCTTGTTTTTCTGTAAATAGCCTCTGACGAGGTGGGCTGTCCACCAAAATGGGCAGTAGCCATATTTCTGTACTTTTTGGAGCGATAACGGACAAGACGCTTGAGTTCATCTGCGTTGAGGTCCCAGGAAATATGGATTTCAGGCTCTTCTGTGGCTGATTCTTCAGCCTTTTTCAGCTTGACATCGTAAGCTCTGAAAGCCCTGAGGCTTTTGGTTTTCAGGACCACCTCATCTGTGGCCCGGATTATTTCAGAGCGGACCTGCTTGAAAAAGGCAAAATCATCCCGTTTTGCTCCAAGGGTTGGCTCCTGGATAATGCGATCGATTGTGCCAAGCCTCAGGTTATCTTCGGCGGTAATTTTCAGACGGTCGGCGCAGGCATCGATAAGTTCTGCGGGAACCTTCTCGCCTTCGCGTATCTTTCCTTCTATTGCAGCTGCGCCTTCCGGGGAGATAACGGAATAATAGCCATGGGAGAACATGAGACGGAAATCAGAAAGGCCGATAGCCTCGGCACCGCCTGAACCGCCTTCGGAAATAACAGATATCATGGGCACCCTGAGCTTTGTCAGGGCGTAGAGATTTCTGGCTATCTGCTGGGCCGCACCAGGGTATTCCTCAACCGGGAAGGAACCGGGCGTAAAAATGTAAAAGTGGATGGGGATGCCCTCGGTTTCAGCAACCCGCATGTAGCGCAGTGCCTTTTCGTTGCCCCAGGGTTTGCAGGAGCCACCGTTGCGGTATTCTTCGCCATGGCCCTTTTCCTGGCCGATGACCATTACCGGCTGCGGGTAGATCTTGTTCTTGATCCTCCTGACTATCTGGGCTTTTGCCGTCACCATGGAGGGATCAATATTCGCATCTCCCTCACCGCTTAACTCGGTAAAATCCTCATAGACATTTTCCAGGATATCCTTGAGGGTAAAACGTTGCGGGCTCCGGACAATACGAACCCGCTCCATCGGGCTTAACGCTTCCTCGCAGCGTTCCTCGATAAAGGTAATTGCTTCCTCCAGTTCATGGATCTTTTCAGCAAGCTCCTCTTCCTCATAGTCAAAAAAGGAGTCCTTCAGGTGGGTGTATTTCTCCTGAAAACCTGAAAGGTTGCCCCAGGTGGAACTGTCCTTTACCCTGATGAGGTAATTAAGCCGTTCTTCAGCTTTATGAAGTCTTTTGCGAAGATCGTCCATATCGGTATCGTGTCACATTATCCGGTAATTATTGTTGTCTGGTCTGCCAGATAATCCATCCCCTGGCTTAGAAGGTGAGCAAGCGGTCCAGGTTGTTATGCAAATATTCCATGTTGGTGATGATGGGCTCCCCTTTGCTGTTCGTGCCTCCAATAACCGTTTCATGCATAAATTTGCTGGCCCGTTCCTTTGTTTCCTGGATGGAATCACCCCACAGGACGACCAGGGCAAGGTTCGGGTCAAAATCACTTGGTATCATGTAGGGCCTGTCAAAGGGGACATGGGTATAGACAGCAGCCCAGTCATATTGTGGGAAATTGAACTTTTCTATGGTGCCGATCCACGGGGCGAATCCGCGCCGGGTATCCTCTGCCACAATGCGGAGCTCGATGCTTGCACCCTTAAAAACAATGTCATGCTGGGTAAATCCGATACGATCACCCAAAGCGAGCCGTATCTGTTCTCTGACCAGATTGGGATGCTTGCCGTTAACATAACTGATGCGGGCGGAAATGTCGTTTTCCACCTGTATCCTGGTATTAACCTCAAGCAGGTAGGGCTGCCCGTTTTGGGCCACAATCCACTCCCAGGTGCCAACGTTGTCATACCGCACATGGGAGGCAAGTTTCAAGGAATACTGCACTATACTCTCCCGCACCTCATTTGAGTCAAAATCATAGACAAAGCAGGAGTCGTCAAATCCCGGAGCCGCCTCAACCCTTTTCTGGCGGCCGCTGCTCTGGATGGTGCAGTTGCGGGTGCCGAAATGCAGCCTTTCACCGTGACGGCTGCAGAGCAGCTGCACCTCCAGGTGATTGTAATCTCGCAAACACTGTTCAATCAAAACTCCGGCATCGCCAAACTGCCTCTTGGCATAGTTCTGTACCTGGCGGTAGACGCGGCGGAACTGCTCAATCTCGCGCACCTCTTCAATGCCCATGCCGCCGCCGCCGGCAGCCGCCTTTACAAGTATGGAAGGATTCTTGATATTCTGGCTTTTCTGGTCATCCAGCAGCTGGTCGGCAATTGCCTCGGCCTCCATTTCATTATAAATCGGGCTGTCCGTGCCGGGTATCACAGGTATTTCCAGAGATTTTGCCACCTTTTTGGTGTTGATCTTATCACCGAGGTTTTTGATGACCTGCCAGTTCGGTCCTATAAAGGTCAGGGGCCTGTCCCGCACCGTCACTCGCCGGGCAAAGCGGAAATCTTCCGAGAAAAAACCATACCCCGGATGAATAGCAGTGCAGTCTGTATGGTCAGCCACCGCAAGGATATCATTGGGGTCGGTGTAACTGGTGATTTGCCAGGCCTTTTTGTTGTTGCCTTTGCTGTCGCGATTCAAGCGGACATGCTCAGAGTCTTCGTCAGCTGCGGTATACACCACAACATAGTCCAGCCCGAGGTCCTTACAGGCCTGCATTATTCTTAAGGCGATTTCGCCCCTGTTTGCTATGAGGATTTTATCGGTCACTATAATTTGAACGTGTAAATTGAAGTTCGCCTGAGCATAATTTTTGTAAAAAAATTACAGTATGTATGCCACTAGCCCGGAATGATAAATTATAACTAGGCAGATACAAATATTAAAGCGAATTATACCTTACTATCTCTATCATAACGAAAAGGGGATGAACAGCATTCATTTACGTATTCATCCCCTTTCTGAAATTTCAAAAGCGATTTCTATACTTATTTTAGCACTAACAGTCAATTTTTTTCTTGACTTTATCCCGTTTTTTCCCTACCCATTCTTAATAATAGATAATAAAATATACATTTCAGCCTCTCTAAAATATTCACTTGTTAATAGCAATTCTGCATGGAAAAAGACCAAGATTCCTCATCCGATTTACCCGACCCGCAGCCTAGTAAAAATATCTTAATCCGCCTCCTGGATATACTCGGACTAAGCCGTTCTCCGGATACTACTGAAGACCTTGAGATGGAAATTCAGGAACTTCTGGAAGAAGGCGAAGAGCAAGGCTTGATCACCCACCAGGAAGGGCAGATGATCAACAGTATTTTTGAGTTCAGGGACACCCTCATCCATGAGATTATGACACCGCGACCGGAAATGGTCTGCGCCGACGTAAAGATCGGGGTCCCTGAGGTGCTGAAGCTGATCACCCGGGAAGGATTTACCAGAATACCGGTTTATTCCGAGTCCCAGGATAATATTGTCGGCATATTGAATGCCAAAGATCTTCTTGTCTGCGTTGATGCGCCAGAGACCTGTCCGGATATAAAAAAACTTATCAAGCCCCCCTACTTTGTGCCCGAGACCATGCGCATAGTTGACCTGCTCAGGGCCTTTCAGGCCAAGAAAAACCACATGGCCATTGTGACCGACGAATTCGGTGGTGTCCGTGGCTTGATCACCCTGGAAGATGTGCTGGAGGAAATTGTCGGTGAAATTGATGATGAGTATGATAAGGAGGAGCCTCAATGGCGGGCTCTGCAGGACGGCAGCCTCATGATTTATGCCAAGGAGGATGTGGAAGAGGTGGAGTCTTTTTTCGGCGTAAAACTGCCTGACGGTCCATATGAGTCTGTGGGCGGCTTCATCATTCATCAACTCGGGCATCTGCCCAAGGCCGGCGAATTAGTGGAACTTGATACCCTGACATTCAAGGTCGTTTCAGCTACCAAGCGTCATATCAAAACAGTTAAAATCCAAAGATAATGACAAGGGAAGTTAGAGTAAAAGCTGGAGGAGGACAGAGCAGCGGCCTTCTTCCCATCTGGCTTGCCCTTGGAACGGGAATGTTGCTTTTTCTCTCTTTTCCCGGGGCTGTTGGAGTGTGGCCGGCAGCCTGGGTGTCCTTGGTTCCCCTCCTGCTGGCTGTAAGAAATGTCAGGCCTGCAGGAGCTGCCCGACTGGGTTTGCTGGCCGGCATGGTACATTATGTCTCGCTGCTGTACTGGGTTATTATCGTCCTTGGTAAATACGGCAATCTGCCCCTGTGGATCTCTATACCGGCCCTGTTGCTCCTTTCCCTATATATGAGCAGTTACCTGGCCCTGTTTTGTGCCATCATCAGCAGGATCTGGAAGCAGAGTGAAATGATGGTAGTATGGGCAGCTCCGCTCCTCTGGGTAGGTCTTGATTTTGTCAGGTCCTTTCTTTTTTCAGGTTTCCCGTGGCAGGACCTTGGCTATTCACAATACAAGGCCCTGTTGCTTATCCAAACTGCTGACCTGACAGGGCATTTCGGTATTACTTTTCATATCGTAATTGTGAACTCGGTAACGGCCTTGCTGCTTGTCCTCTGGTTGGCAAACAGGTCTGCAGATCAAGCCGCGCAGCCGGTTTTGACTTTGAGGCTCCGGCGTGCCTGGTTCTATGCGATACTTCCTGCCCTGTGCATGATACTGGGTATTCTGGGTTATAATATTCTCCGTTATCGCCAGCTATCAGAAGTGATTGCAGGCAGTCCCAAAATGAGGGTTGCAGTGGTGCAGGGTAGTATTGAACAGGATCAGAAATGGTCTCCGGCCATGCGTCTGGCGACAATTGATATATATACACGACTTTCAGAGCAGGCCATTGCCAGTAAGGATGGGCCTCCTGTACTTCTGGTTTGGCCTGAAACAGCATTACCCTTTTTAATCAGCGACACCCCTTATTTTCGCAGGCTGAAGAACACCCTGATCACAAAACAGAAGATCTGGCTGCTTGCAGGTGCTCCATTTTATAAAGCGGTTAAAGACAAGCAGTCGCAACAGGCACAAACGGTACAATCGTATAACAGCGCCTATCTTTTTACGCCTGCAGGGAAAATCGGCGGGCGCTATGATAAACAGCACCTGGTACCCTTTGGGGAATATGTTCCGTTCAGCGACTATTTTTCTCTTCCCGGTCCGCTTGTTGAAAATATAGGAAATTTCAGCAGCGGTAAAGCAGGCAGGCCCCTGTCTTGTCAGGGTGCTGCAATTGGTGTATTAATCTGCTTTGAAAGTATTTTCCCAAAATTGTCCAGAGAATGGACTGCCAGCGGCGCCAATCTGCTGGTCAACATCACCAACGATGCCTGGTTTGGCCGTTCTAGCGCACCCTGGCAGCATTTATCCATGTCGGTGTTCAGGGCTGTTGAAAACAGGAGAAGCCTGGCGCGTTCGGCAAACACCGGTGTTAGTGCAATTGTAGATCCGCTGGGCAGAATGACCGGGACTTCACCTCTTTTTCAGCCTTTTTACCAGGTGGCGGATGTGCCTTTGCTGCAGGAAAAAACAATTTTTGTCAGTTTTGGTCATTATTTCGGGCTTTTATGCTTTCTTGCCAGCATCCCCTTTGCATTCCTTTTTAGACATGTGAAACGCAGAGAGATGTGATGCAATCCTGTATATAGATGATTATCATATTATTTTCAGAGGAGGAATTTACAGTATGTCAGCAGAACTGAAACAAAAACTCCAGGATTTAAAGGCCCGCATACTTGCCTTGAAGGAGCATCTTTGAGGTAGACAGCAAGAAAGAACAACTTGAGGGGCTAGAAAAAAAGACCATTGCTCCGGGCTTTTGGGATGATGCTGCTGCTGCCAGGAAAATCCAGCAGGACAGGGGCAGGCTGCAGGAAACAATAGAATCCTGGGAGATCTGTCATACAACCTGGGAAGAAGCTACCCTGCTGCTTGAAATGGCCCTGGAGGAGGAAGATGCAGAGGCGACAAAGGAAGTATCTGAAACTCTTGAGAAACTGGAAACCAGGGTGGACGACTTTGAACTCGAGTGCATGTTCTCCGATGAGCATGACGAGAACAATGCGCTTTTGACCATTCATGCCGGAGCAGGCGGGACTGAAGCCCAGGACTGGGTAGACATGCTTCTGCGTATGTATCTCAGGTGGGCTGAAGAAAAGAATTTCAAGACAGATATCCTCGATTATCTATCCGGCGATGAGGCTGGTGTAAAGGGTGTAACAGTGCTGGTCAAAGGCCATAATGCCTATGGTTACCTGCGTTCGGAAATGGGTATCCATAGGCTGGTGCGCATCTCACCGTTTGATGCCGGAGGGCGCAGGCACACCTCATTTGCTTCAGTGTTTATTTTCCCTGAGCTCGACGACAGCATTGATATCGATATCAATGAAAAGGATTTGCGTATTGATACGTACAGGGCCAGCGGCGCCGGGGGCCAGCATGTCAACAAGACCAGCTCAGCTGTGCGCATAACCCATCTGCCAACAGGTATTGTAGTGCAGTGCCAGAATGAACGGTCCCAGCACCGCAACAAGGACATGGCCTTTAAAATGCTCCGGGCCCGCCTCTATGAAAGGGAGAAAGAACTTCAGGCCAAGGAGCAGAAAGATCTGCACGGCGAGAAAAAGGAGATAGGCTGGGGCAGCCAGATCCGCTCCTATGTCCTGCAGCCATATAGAATGGTTAAAGACCACCGCACAAACTGCGAGATCGGCAATGTGGATGGTGTTCTTAATGGCAAGCTGGAACCGTTTATCAAGGCTTATCTCCTCTGGCAGCGCTAACCCGTATTATTCATGAGCATTTCTGAATATATTTTTATTTATGAGTGAAATTGAATTGTTATTTATCATTATTTGTGGTCGCGCTCAAACAACACGAAGTATATTTGATGATGTACGGGTACAAATTTCAGAAATGTTCACCAAAGGCGTGCCGATCTGCCGGGAAATCCTTTGTCATCAAGGATTCCGCATACGATAGTATGGCGTTATCCTCTCTTTCGCGGCTTTCCCTGTATCTCGACACGTAAATAATACGGGTTGGGGCCGGAAATAAAGAATACATGAAAAACTGCGGTAAAAACGATGAAGGGTCCTGCGTCAAATGCGGGACCTGCAACACTGTATGCCCGGTGTATTTGGCCACTGGCAACGAAATACACACTCCGCGCGGCAAGCAGCACCTGAAGTCCTGCATAGAACAGGACGAGGTTGCATCGCATTATGCAGATATTTTTTCAAAATGTCTGTTATGCGGTGCCTGCCTCGAGGCTTGTCCAAGGAACCTGGATACCCCGGAACTGGTTATAACAGTCCGTTCGGAACTGCCCAGGCTTTCAGGGCTTTCATTTCTCAAATATATGTCACGCAAGGCACTTGTCCATCCGTCTCTTTTGTCGGGCTTGAGCAGGATAGGCACAGCTGCCAACCGGCTGCTTGGAGAATGGCTGCCGCAAGACAGCGGATTGCGTCTACGGTTGCAGGGTTTTGAGCAGGAAGCATTCAAACTGCCGGCAGCAGGTTATATTGAGAAATTGAAAGCAGAGCTACCTGAGGATAAAGAGCAGCAGGAAAGCAGTGCAGACCCGGGCATAAGTTTTTTTACAGGTTGTCTTGCCAACCACCTGCAGCCGGAAATAGCTGAAACCACCCAGTTTTTGGTTGCTAAAACTACCGGGTGTAAAGCAGTTGTTCCCCTTAAGCAGACGTGCTGCGGCATGGCTGCCCTTGCTGCCGGCAGGATAGACGAGGCGCGTGAGCTGGCAAAAAAAAATATCATGTCCTTTGAGGCTAACGATTTTCCCATCCTGACCTCATGCTCCTCCTGTTATTATCATCTGCAGTCATATCATGAACTTTTGGCAGATGATCCGGAATGGCGGGAGAGGGCAGCCCGCTTTGCCGGGAGACTGCAGGAGTTCTCAACATTTTTTCTGGAAAAGTTCTCTGAAATAAGTGATGCCTTACTCCCGACTGACACTGTTGCCGCTAAAGAGGTATTATACCATGACCCGTGCCATCTGCGGTTCAAGCTGCATATCACAAGAGAGCCCCGGCAGCTCATCAACCTGTTGCCGGGCATTGAATTGCAGGAACTGCCGGATGGCCCCCGGTGTTGCGGACAGGGCGGGCTTTTTCAGGTGGCGCACCCGGACTTGGCCCGGCAGGTGCAGGACAGGCTCATCGCTGATTATGCCAAACTTTCAGCCCAAACTGTGCTGACTGCATGTTCCGGCTGCCTGCTGCAGTGGCAGCTTGGTTTAGCCGCGGGCGGCAATGACGGAAAAGCCGAGCATCTCGCAATCTTTATTGCAAGGCATCTGCAATAAAGTTGCAAAAAGACTTGTTCTCATTTTCAGCTGATGCTAAAAGACAACGCAGGGCTGCATCCGATGCAGCCTGAAGTTTTTTGTCTAGTGATTGTTATGATACTCAGGAGAAAGTAATTATCCGCGCTGGTTGAACAATTTATTCAATTCTACAGGTCACTCCGCTATATTACGAAACTCACCGCCTGCTACGGTTCATACAAGCGGAGTTTCGCTTACCTCGGAATTATGATCCATGACTCCCTGAATTGTGTACATAAATTGTTCAAAGGCTTGCCAATAACCTTCTACCAAATGATCAAGCGGGCAGTTACCTGAGAAAATTATCACTTTATTATATTTTACAGGCGTTACATATGGGGCGGACAATTCGGGAAGAGATGGAGGCTAATGAGGAGAAGATCCTATCTCCGTATGCCTGTCTCAGCAAGAAAAGCAGGGGCCGGTTGCGGCCTGAGCCGGAATGCGACATTCGGGTTGCCTTTCAGCGGGACAGGGACAGGCTTATCCACTGCAAGTCTTTCCGCCGCCTGAAATATAAAACCCAGGTTTTTCTTGCTCCCGCAGGGGATCATTACCGCACCCGCCTGACCCATGTGTTCGAGGTTTCTCAGATAGCCCGCACAGTGGCTGTGGCCCTGAAACTTAACGGACATTTAACCGAGGCCATAGCCCTGGGGCATGATCTTGGGCATACCCCTTTCGGCCATGCAGGTGAATCCGTCTTGAACGAGTTACACCCCGGGGGATTTCAGCACTATAAGCAGAGTCTGCGGGTTGTTGATATCCTGGAGAATGAAGGCAAGGGATTGAACCTTAACTTTGAGGTCCGGGACGGCATAAGCATGCACTCAAAAGGCAGGAAGGAAATACTGCCGCAGGATATATCAGAGTTGCCATTGACCATCGAAGGCCGGGTGGTGCGGGTGGCTGACATCATCGCCTATGTGAACCATGATCTTGATGATGCGGTGCGGGCGGGAATCATAATGGAAGAGCAACTGCCTGCCTATGTCTATGAAAAGCTGGGGAAAACCCACTCGCAAAGGATCAACACCATGGTCAGGGATCTTATCTATACAACCCTGGAACAGGGCGGGGCCCGCCTGACAATGAGCCCGGAGATAATGTCTGCCATATCCGACCTGCGTGCATTTCTGTATGAAAATGTCTATGAGACCCACAAGGTGCACGACGATTTTATCAAGGCAATGAAGGTGGTGCGGGAATTGTATCATTATTTTCTTGAAAAAGGGTTGCCCCGGGAGGTGGTAGGCCCCGCTGCCAATAGCAGAGGGGACCACCGTGCTGTTTGCGATTTTGTTGCCGGCATGACTGACCGTTATGCCCTGGACCTGTATCAGGATATCTTTCTGCCTAAACCCTGGGCTATAATGTAATGAACTCTTTGTAAATCCCTATTGGTTAATGTTTACTGAAATATAAAAGGACATGGAAAACAAATCTGATACACAAGAACCTCGACCGGAACTCGCAAAAGCCTATGAGTTTTCTGCCGTAGAAAAGAAATGGTATAAGTACTGGGAGCAGCAGCAGAAGTTTCAGGCCTCGATGGAAGATGGGAAGCCCTCATTTTCAATTGTTATTCCGCCGCCGAATGTCACAGGGGTTTTGCATGTCGGCCATGCCTTAAATAATACCCTGCAGGATGTCCTGGTCCGCTTCCGCAGAATGGAGGGCTATAATACACTTTGGCTTCCGGGCACCGACCATGCCGGTATCGCCACCCAGAACGTCGTGGAAAGGCAGCTTGCAGCAGAGAACATCAGCCGGCATGACATCGGCCGCATAAAGTTCATCGAACGGGTCTGGCAGTGGAAGGAAGAATCCGGCGGCCAGATTATCAACCAGCTTAAACGACTTGGCTGTTCCTGTGACTGGGACCGTGAGCGCTTTACCATGGATGAGGGACTGTCCCGGGCAGTGCGCGAAGTATTTACCAGGCTCTACCATGAGGGGTTAATCTACAGGGGGGATTATATCATCAACTGGTGCCCCCGCTGCCATACTGCCCTGGCTGACCTGGAGGTGGAACACGAACCGACCGCAGGCAGGCTTTATAATATCCGCTATCCATTCACCAGCGGGGATGGGTATCTTGTGGTGGCCACCACGCGGCCGGAAACTATGCTGGGCGATACGGCTGTAGCAGTCCATCCTGCCGATGAACGGTATAATGACCTGCCTGAAAAAGCAGTTGTTCTTCCTTTGATGAACCGGACGATCCCCATTGTATTTGACGCCCATGTGGAGAAAGATTTTGGTACAGGTGCCTTGAAGGTTACCCCGGCTCATGATTTAAATGATTTTGAGATTGCCCGCAGGCATGGCCTCCCGGCCCTGAAGGTCATGGACGACAGCGGCATAATGAATGAAGAAGCCGGTGATTACGCGGGAATGGATCGTTTTGCCTGCCGCAACAAGGTGGTGGAAGATCTTGAAAACCTCGGCCTGCTGGAAAAGATAGAGGACTACCAGCATGGTGTGGGGCACTGCTATCGCTGCCAAACTGTTGTTGAACCGAGTCTTTCCAAACAGTGGTTTGTATCGGTGAAGCCCCTGGCTGAAAAGGCAATCACAGCTGTGAAGGAGGGCCAGACAAAGATTTATCCCAAAACCTGGGAAAATACCTTCTTCGACTGGATGTATAATATCCGCGACTGGTGTATTTCTCGCCAGATCTGGTGGGGGCACCAGATCCCTGCATGGACCTGTGATGATTGCTCCGAACTGATCGTCAGCAACACCGATCCTGATGTATGTACACAATGTGGGGGCTCCAACCTG
>JAHEID010000157.1 GCA_024639555.1 Deltaproteobacteria bacterium | reverse complement strand
CTGAAATCTGCAGACGAAGATATGAACCACTTGTAGAAGGCAGGCCTCTCTCGGAAGAGCCCTGTAATTGTGGATCATGAAGTCTTTTTTATCAAATAAGACAAAGGTGAATTGGTGCGCAGTGTTGACTGAATTTTGAAATGATTTGCGCCTGGCATCTCGTTGTCCGGGAGGTTGTTATATAATTTAAATCTTTACACAACCCTTCAGGTTGTTTGCGATAACAATGTTAAACACAGGAGTGTATTCAAGAAATTAGCATCGGCTGCAGCAGTTGCTGCGATGATGGATGTCAGCAGGGCGCGGGTTTTAAGAAGTGGCGGAAATTCCCACACAGGAAAAATTTTAAAAGCCCCTGCCCGGTAAATCTGGCAGGGGCTCAAAGCGCAGGGATTATTTTTTTGCAGAACAGGCGCAACCGCAACCCGAAGTTTTTTTCTCCTCCTGTTTCTGCATGGTTCCAGTTTCTGTACATTCAGGGCACTTTTTTGGTTTGCATCTGCCTTCCTTGGTCGCCCCGCATTTTTCACATTTAAATACGGCCATTTTGATCTCCTTTATTATGTTTTGATTATTTTTCCGGGATGCACCATAACTTCATGCACCCGTAGATGGTATGGCACATAGTCAGTTCTGCATCTACACTTAAGAGAATAACTGCGTATGCCCGGTTGCAAAAATAATAATCATGTAAATTTATTTTGCCAGGTATCTGATTCGACTTCATTTGAGGAAATTGTCCGCCGGATTGTGTCAACAGGAGTTTGTGCTTATAGTTGTTCAACATGAACCGGATAACCCTTTTAAATTAAATGACAAAACTATGGATGAACGTGAGAAAAAAACGCTTGCGGTCAAGGGCATGACCTGCGCGTCCTGCGCTGCCCGCATTGAAAAAGTTCTGTCATCCCGCGAAGGCATCAAGGCTGTTGCCGTGAACCTGGCAGCAGAAACCATGGAGGTGGAATGGGATGGGGCAAAACTCTCTCTGGACGATATAGCAGGGCAGGTTAAAGGACTTGGCTTTGAGCTTGAAATACCAGACAGCGAGGTGACCCTGGACCTGGCGATTAACGGCATGACCTGCGCATCGTGTTCGGCCCGCATAGAAAAGGTGGTATCAGGCCTTGACGGCGTGCGCACCATGCAGGTCAACCTCGCAGCCGAAACAGGTGTGGCAGTTTTTGATCCGGGCACGATCAGCAAGCGCAGGATACTGGAAACTATTGCCTCACTGGGCTTTACTGCAGAGCCGCTTGCGGAGCAGGATGAAAACCTGCTGGTAAAGCAGCAGCGGGAAACCCGGGAAAAACTGGCCAGGATGAAAAAAGAGCTTATACCGGCTTTTGGCTTTGCCTTCACCCTGCTCGTGCTTTCCATGGGTGAAATGCTCGGCTTGCCCCTGCCGGAATTCCTTGACCCCCATCATGCCCCCTTTAATTTTGCCCTGGCGCAGTTCCTGCTGGTATTGCCCGTAATGTGGTCGGGCCGCCGCTTTTACCTCAATGGTTTTCCGGCTCTGGTCAGGAAAGCACCTAACATGGATTCACTTATAGCGGTCGGCACAGGCGCTGCCTTTATCTATTCAACCTGGAATCTCATTGAAATTTTTCTGGGCCTTGATGCAATGGCACGTGTAATGGATCTCTACTACGAGTCTGCCGCTGTTCTTATCGCGCTGGTTTCATTGGGCAAGTACCTGGAGACACGCTCCAAGGCCAAGACCTCTGATGCCATCAGCCAGCTTATGGAATTGACGCCTGACAAGGCAACCCTTGTTAAGAACCCGGGTGCGGAAAACGAGGAACAGGTTGACATCCTTGTTTCCGATATTGAGGCCGGTGACCTGATACTGGTGCGGCCGGGTGAGAGAATTCCGGTAGACGGGACGGTCAAGAAGGGACATTCCAGCGTGGATGAATCCATGTTGACCGGCGAGAGTCTGCCGGTATCAAAAGAAGTAGATGACAAGGTAATAGGCGGCACCCTGAACAAGAACGGCATGCTGAGGGTTTTGGCCGAACGTGTAGGGCAGGATACCGTGCTGGCACGCATCATTACAATGGTGCGTGAAGCCCAGGGTTCCAAGGCTCCCATTGCAAATCTTGCTGACAGGATAAGCTTGTATTTTGTCCCCATTGTGATGGTCATAGCAACGCTTTCCGGGCTGGCCTGGTATTTTATCGGTGCTGCGCCCTTTCCCTTTGCCCTGCGGATATTCATAGCTGTACTTGTCATTGCCTGTCCCTGCGCCATGGGACTGGCAACACCTACTTCGATCATGGTAGGTACAGGCAGGGGGGCTCAACTCGGGGTTCTCATTAAAAGCGGAGAGGCCCTGGAAATGGCCCAGGGCGTCAATGTGCTTGTCTTTGATAAGACCGGGACGCTCACCTATGGGAAACCGCAGTTAACCGATTTCGAGATTCTGCATGGAACAGGCATGCGCGAAGATGAGGTTTTAGCCCTTGTTGCAGGAGCGGAGAGTGTATCTGAACATCCCCTGGCAGAGGCAATTGTCCGGGCGGCCCGGACCCGGAACCTTGTCCTGAAGGAGCCGGATTCATTTGAGGCTGTCTTGGGCAAGGGAATCAAGGCTTCCATAGGTGACAATGACATACTTCTCGGCAACAGGGAATTTATCAGGGCCCAGGTAAAGAATTCCGACAACCCTGAAGCTGACAGCAAGGCTGCAGAATTTGCAGCTTCCGGCAAAACATCCCTTTTCCTTGCGGTTAACGGTAAGATGACCGCATTACTGGCCATAGCCGACCAGATGAAGCCTGAAACCCCGCAGACAATCACCAGGCTGAAAAAAATGGGAATCAAGATATTCATGCTCACCGGGGATAATGAAACAACAGCCAAAGCAATTGCGGCCCAGGCCGGTATTGAAGATGTCATAGCCGAAGTCCTGCCGGATTTTAAAGCGGATAAGGTGTCTGAGCTGCAGGGTAGGGGTATGAAGGTCGGTATGGTCGGTGACGGGATTAATGACGCCCCGGCCCTGGCAAAAGCTGATGTGGGCATAGCTATGGGTACCGGTATTGATGTGGCTGTGGAATCCGGTGACATCGTGCTGATGAAGGGCGAACTCGGTGGAGTGCTGACGGCCCTGGCACTCAGCAGGGCGACCATGCGCAATATCAAGCAGAATCTTTTCTGGGCCTTTGCCTACAATGTCGTGGGAATTCCCATTGCCGCCGGCCTGCTCTATATTTTTGGCGGACCTACCTTGAACCCTATGATTGCCGGCGGTGCCATGGCAATGAGTTCGGTGTCGGTTGTGACCAACGCCTTGAGGTTGCGGTTTTTTACGCCGGAAGAATGATTTTTACATGGAGAATTATCGGCAGTTGTCTTTGCCTACAATATTCGACTCCTATAACCCTTTAAATAAGGCATTCAGCAAAAAATCTTATTAGTTGCTTACCCATTTCCGCATCGTCGGTAACGGGAATTTTGCCTCTGTACTTGCACCAGTCGGCAACTATTTTTTGAATAAATAGTTTCTTCCCCTTATTTTTAGATCCTGTTTTATTTCCCAGTACTTGCCAGGAAGTTTTGCCTGATCTGGTGCCGGACTATTTCTTGTTTTCCTTTTGGATATTGACAAACCCGCCTGGGTATATCAGTTTGAGTATGATTACTATCTGTACATGAAATCTCAGCGGAATCATTCAATTTTGTCGATGGTTTTCGGAATACGCCCGGCTATGCTGTAGAAAGCAGCAACTTTTTTACGTTTTCGATTTAGCTGCAGTATGGTAAACGGCAGGGTGAAAACAGGAGAAGATATTATCAGTAAATGTTTGGCGTGGAGGAAAATTTAATGCCTGCAAAAAAAAATAAATTCGTCTATGACGAATATGGCAATACAGCAGAAATTCGAGTCAATGCACGCGGTGTCGTGGTTCATGGCAATAATTATGTCAACAAGGGCACCGCATTTTCAGAGACTGAAAGGGGTGATCTTGGCTTGGACGGCAGCCTGCCGCCGGCTGTAAGGCCGCTGGCACAGCAGGTTAAAAACAGCCTGAAAAAGATCCATAAGAAAGAAGATGACATTGATCGCTACCTTTATATGCGTTCACTGTTTGACCGGAACGCAACCCTGGCCCATGCTGTGATTGCCACTGATATTCCCCGCTTCATGGAGATAATCTACACACCTACCGTGGGGCTTGCCTGCCAGCAATATTCTTCCATGTTCCGGACTGCAAACGGGGTTCATATCTACCCGGGGAATATTGATAATGCTGAGGAGATACTCCGCCGGTACGGGCACCGGGATATCCGTGTCGCCGTGGTGACTGATAACCAGGGTATTCTGGGTATTGGTGACCAGGGTGCCGGGGGCATAGCGATTTGTCTTGGAAAACTGATGCTCTATACCCAGGGGGCAGGCATCGCTCCCTGGCACTGTCTGCCCATATCACTTGATGTCGGCACCAACAACCAGGCCTTGCTGGATAACGAAGAATACCTCGGCTGGCGCCATCGCAGGGTGACCGGTTCCGAGTATGTCAAGTTCATACAGCAGTTTGCCAAGGCCTTTAAAACAGTCTTCCCCCACGCCCTCTGCCAGTGGGAGGATTTCTCAAAACAGAATGCCTTTGCCGTAAGGGATGCCTATCTGCACGATCTCATTTCATTCAACGATGACATCCAGGGAACCGGGGCGGTAACGTTGGCAGCCATTTTTGCAGCAATGAAAATCAAAGGGGAGAAGATCAAGGATCAGGTTTATCTCGTTCATGGTGCAGGCGCAGGTGGCATTGGCATTGCTGAACAAATTGAAGCAGCACTGATCGAACACGGACTGCGCGAAAAAGAGGCCAGAAGAAGAATATTCACCCTGGACAGCCAGGGGGTTGTCACTACAGATCGAATGGTCGAACCCTACAAGGCCAAGTATGCCAAGAATCCTGTTGAGATGAACTGGCTGCAGGAGTCGGAAGATAATGCTTTGCTCGAAACGGTCAAACATGGCAAGGTCACTGTACTAATAGGCACTTCCGGGCAGGCCGGCTGCTTTACCCGCGAAGTGGTTGAGGCCATGGCTGCAAATTGCGAACGCCCTGTCATCCTGCCCCTTTCCAATCCCACTGAAAAGACCGAGGCCCTGCCCAGGGATATTTACAAGTGGACTTCGG
>JAHEID010000156.1 GCA_024639555.1 Deltaproteobacteria bacterium | reverse complement strand
GCCCCTAAATTTTTGGCTACGCTCGTGGCCGTCCCCTTGCTTACTCTGATGTTTGATGTGGTCGGAATTCTAGGTGGATATTTATCAGGTGTCAAGCTTCTAGGGGTAAGCCCTGGAGCCTTTTTTTCCGGCATGGAACAGAGTGTGCTTAACAAGGATATCAACCTCGGTATAATCAAGTCCTTTGTTTTTGCTGTTATTATTGTCTGGGTCTGCACAGGCAGGGGGTTTCTGCTCCTTAAGAGCCGTTCAGGATTTGGGGCAGGCAGTGTCAGTCGTGAAACAACCAAGGCGGTTGTACTCTCGTCTATCACTGTTCTGCTTTGGGATTATTTAATAACGGCAATGTTGTTATGAGCGAACCAATTATTCAATTCGTTGATGTGCACAAATCCTTTGAGGGTGCAAACGGTAGTGTGCAAAAGGTTTTAAGGGGAGTTAATCTCCAAATTTTTCCTGGATTGACAACCGTTATTGGAGGAGCTAGCGGCCAGGGCAAAAGTGTGGCGATTAAACTTATTCTCGGATTGATGAAACCGGACTCCGGGCAGATTCTTGTTGAAGGCAAAGACATAACTGTCATGGATGCAGGTGAACTCAATAAGGTGCGAGCCAATTTCGGGGTTGTGTTCCAAGGGGTTGCCCCGTTTGACTCAATGACGGTTTTTGAAAATGTCGCACTGCCCCTGCAGGAAAATACCAGGCTCAGCAAGCAGGAAATACGAGAGAGAGTTGAGCAATCGCTGCAGCAGTTCGGTCTCTCGGGCCATGAGGATAAATTCCCGGCCCAGCTCAGCGGCGGTATGCTGAAAAGGGTCGGCCTGGCAAGGGCATTGCAGCTTCAGCCTAAGATCATGCTCTTTGATGAGCCGACTACCGGGCTGGACCCTTCCAGGTCACTGGAAATTTACAGGTTGTTTTATAAAATTCAAAGGGAAATGGGATATACCGCAGTGATTGTCAGCCATGACATTCCCAAGATTTTTAACCTTGCCGACCAGCTGGTTGTTATGCATGAGGGTATGGCCAAGGTTTTCAACAGCTCCGAAGATATTCAATGGAGCAATGATCCAATAATTAAGGATTTTGTCGAAATGACCATGGGGCATATTTATCAAAGCAGACTGGAAAATGAATGATGAAGAATATTAATACTGAAATGACCGTTGGACTGTTCATGCTCGCCGGCTTTGTGGCCTTTGGGTACCTGTCCCTGCAGATGGGGGAGTTCTCTGTTTTTGAACTGGAGAAGAAATATGGCCTGGAGGCTGTATTTGACAATGTCTCCGGCCTTAAAGCCGGGGCAGCTATTGAAATAGCCGGGGTGAACGTCGGCAAGGTCTCGAAAGTAGAACTTGGTGAGCAGGGCCTTGCCAGGGTTGGGATGCTCATCAATCAGGAAGTCAA
This sequence comes from Deltaproteobacteria bacterium, assembly GCA_024639555.1. Taxonomy (GTDB): domain Bacteria; phylum Desulfobacterota; class Desulfobulbia; order Desulfobulbales; family BM004; genus BM004. Next base: position 3,762 of record JAHEID010000156.1, on the reverse strand, counting down.
GATCAGCGAGGATGCCATTGCCTCAGTCAGGACCCAGGGATTTATCGGGGATAAGTATATCAAGATCATACAGGGAGCCGATGAAGAAATGCTTGCAGATGGTGATGAAATTTTTGATACTCAATCCTCCATTGATTTTGAGGGACTTGTCAGTAAGTATGTTTTTAAGGCAGAATAATTAATTGCTGCCTGTTTTGTCTAATCCATAGTGCGCCAGCCAGTGTAAATGGTTTCACATTATTTAAACATGAAAAGAAACTTTATTCTCCAGGCGGGATGTATTGTATTCCTATTGTTCACGGTAAGCCATGCGTGGACTGCTGAAGCAGCAGATCTGTCAACTGTTTCGGAGCCTGTTAAGGCATCTGATCAGGCTGCAGGCGGCAACGGTTCAGGAGATGATGCCTGGGAGGATGAGAATTGGGAAGATGAGTGGGAGTCAACGGATACCATAGCCGACCCCCTGGAACCCCTCAACCGTTTCTTTTTCCATTTTAATGATAAGCTGTACTACTGGGTTTTGAAACCGGTTGCCAGGGTATATGCAGGTTTTTTCCCGGAAGAACTGCAGATTGGTGTCAGAAACTTCTTTGATAACCTGCGGACGCCTGCCAGGGCGGTCAATTGCCTATTGCAGGGCAGAGTGAGAGATTCATCCGAGGAGGTGGCGCGGTTTGCCCTTAACTCAACAGTCGGCATATTCGGGTTCGGTGATTTTGCAAGGGATATTCTGGGGTTGCATTCTGCAGACGAGGATTTGGGCCAAACCCTTGCCCATTATGGGGCAGGAGGTGTATTCTATATCAACTGGCCTATCCTGGGGCCTTCCAATTTCAGGGATTCAATAGGGAGGTTTGGCGACGCGTATCTGCATCCTTATATGTATGTTGATGCCGATTGGGAGGTTATTGCCGGGGCGCAGGCCCTTGAAAGGGTTAACTATACAGCACTTACTCTGGGTGATTATGAATTGTTTACCGAAACGGCGCTGGATCCCTATGCTGCAGTTAAAGATGCCTATCAACAGTACAGAAAAGGTCTTATTGAAAACAAATAGTGTTCTTCTGAAAATGAATATTGCAAGGAAATGGTAAGGTAATGATGCGCAAAATTATATTACATCAAAAAAGTTTGCTTGTTGCTCTGCTGCTTATAATGTCAGTCTTTACAATTGATACAGGGCTTTCTGCGTCTGCACCAGACAACCCCATGGACCGGTTGCAGGTGGCAGTTGATGATATTCTGAAAATCCTGCAATCGGAGGAGTTGAAGGGGCCTGAAAAAAAGGGCGAGCGTAATCAACTTGTCCTCAATATAGTTGCCGACATGTTTGATTTTAAGGAAATGGCCAGGAGTTCTCTGGGGCAAAGCTGGAACACCCTTACCCCTGAAGAAAAGGACACGTTTGTCGGATTGTTCACCACTCTTGTAGAACAGAGGTATATAGGCAAGATCGATTCCTACAATAACCAGAAAGTCCTCTATAAGAAACAGCGTGTCAAGGGTGACAATGCCATGGTGTATACCGCTATTGTTGACAAGGACCTGGAGATTCCCATTGTTTACAGGCTCGAGAAGAATAAGGGCAAATGGCTGATCTATGATTTAAAGATCGAGAATGTCAGCCTCATTGTCAATTATCGCAGAGATTTTGATTCCATTATCCGGAAGGAGCAGTTTGCCGGCCTGGTGGAAAAGATTACTAAACAGATTGAAAAATCAGAAACGTCAGACTAGTTTGCCGGCATGGACTCCATCAATCCCATCAATTGCGTCTATTGCGATGCTCAGACAGAAGATATCAGGAAGGCCTTCAACTTTCTTTCCATCGAGGAAATAGAGGAACTCTGCACCTATCTGGAACTGCGGGAGTGGCAGGCAGATGCTGTTGTTATGAAGGAAGGGGCTGCAGAAGATTACATGGGATTTTTAATTGAAGGCAAGCTGGTTGTTAAAAATAAAACGGATTATTGGGGTAAAAATATAATTATCGCCATTCTTGAAAAGGGTGCCGTAGTCGGAGAGGGGGCTTTTATAGATAGTGGGCCGCGCTCCAATAACATTATAGCAGCCGAACCAAGCAGGCTTCTTACCCTTTCAGCCCCGAAGATGGAAGAGCTCATTGTGAAAAATCCCGCACTTGCCATCAAAGTTATGAAGCGCATCCTGTATATCATGAGTAAAAGATTAAGAAAGGCGGGAGACCGCATTTCTGAGTTGCTGTGACGCAGCCATTTTTCGAATCCCCCAAAAGAAAACGTACCCATCTTATCAGGGATAACGGGAGAGACAGACGAGTCTTTCAATGGTGTGATTTGTCCCTGAAACACTGTTATTGTATGACTGTCATATTGTAGAATTGCTGCGCGGGAAATAAAAGCAGATAAAGCAGTCATTACTGATAAATATTATTGCAATGCATACAGAAGGTAAGGAAAAAAAACGAGGCAGGTTTCGCCGTGTTTCCAAGGCCAGGATATTTGACGGCCAGCCATTAAGGCCCGGTGCGTATGCCGTAACTGTGATGGTTTTGGCATATTTATTTATAACTGCTGCAATCTCCCTGCTTTTTTCGTATTTCCATGAGGTGGACTCCGCCCTTGTTCTCTGGACCCTCCTGCCGGGTGCGCTGTTAGGCTGTGTTCTTCTGGTTGCGGAACGAACGCTTGGACGCTTGAAGGAGTATATGTTTTTGCATGTGGGGAAATTCCTGACAGCTTTTTTGTTGTTTTTCGCGCATACCATTGGTTATCTTGCCCTTTCTTCCATAATAGTCAGTTATCCCCTCGGGTATGTAATTGATAAGCTCTCGAACATGTCAGGAATGGCTGGGCAATACAGCCTCTTTTCCGTTAATTTTTTTATTATACTGGCTATATTGAGTTGGCTGCGGAATATGAGGACGGAGCCGTGCCGCTGTTTGTGATACTGAAACGATTTTCTCATGCACAAACCTCCCGTTTCATCTTTAGCTTCGCCTGCTTCTGGTTTAGCGCAATAATCTCTTCCACGAAGTCGGAGTTTGTATCCCTCAAGGGGGTACTAAAAAGAGAGCCCCGGGAGGTTGTTTATCAGTATCTTCGGTTGTCAATCACCAGAAATCCTTGTATTCTGCCACCTCTCAAAATCGTTCAATTCAGTTGTTAAACGGGGTTAGGTTGAACAACTAAATAGAGTAGAGGTTGTATGCCCGGCGCCTGAAGAAATTATTGAACTTTTATAACCCGGTTGGATGTGTTAAATGATGTGGGGTGTAAAAAGCCCCATGAGTTGTAATAAAGAGCGCTTCAACCGGAAAATTGACTTGACAACCCTAGATAATTTTTTATAGTCTCCGCTGTTTAGTATTGGGCAATTGTAAAGCAGATTTTTTGGAAGAAATTATTAGTTCTTCATAAATTATACTGTAAAAAAAATTATATATATATTCGGAGGTTAGAACGTGGCTTTACCCAAACGCAGACATTCCCATTCCAGAACAAGGAAAAGACGCTCCCATGATTCGTTAACTCCTGCGTCTGTCTCAAGCTGCCCCAAATGCGGTGAGCCGAAGCTCTCGCACAGGCTATGCGGCGGCTGTGGCACCTACAAGGATAGAACTGTAATCAAGCTTGAAGAAGAAATGGAGTAAAACGTGACATTGCGTATTGCCCTGGATGCCATGGGTGGCGAGCTGGGCCCGGACGAGATGGTTGCCGGGGCGATACAGGCTGTTGAGGAGTCTGACCTGAATGTAGTACTCATCGGTGATGAAAATATTCT
>JAHEID010000155.1 GCA_024639555.1 Deltaproteobacteria bacterium | reverse complement strand
TTCCGGACGAGGTAAGGGAGATATACTCCATCTGGCGTCCCTCACCTTTGATCAGGGCTACCAAACTCGAACAGGCCCTGGGTACCAAGGCCAAGATCTACTATAAGAATGAAGGGGTTTCTCCCAACGGCAGTCATAAGCCAAACAGTGCTGTGGCACAGGCCTATTATAACAAGAGAGAGGGCATAACAAGACTTGCCACAGAGACCGGCGCCGGGCAATGGGGCAGTGCCCTCTGTTTTGCAACCAATAAGTTCGACCTTGAATGCAAGGTTTACATGGTGCGTGTTTCCTTTGACCAGAAACCATATCGTAAGACAATGATGCAGACCTTCGGCGGCACAGTGGTTCCCAGCCCGAGCCCGGATACCAATACGGGCAGGGCCTTTCTTGAAAAAGATCCCAATACACCGGGCTCCCTTGGTCTTGCCATCAGTGAGGCCATTGAAGACGCTGCAACCACTGAAGGGACAAATTACTCGCTGGGTTCGGTTTTAAACCACGTTATCCTGCACCAGACAATCGTCGGCCTGGAAGCCAAGAAGCAGATGCAGATTGCCGGTGATTACCCTGACGTGGTGATCGGCTGCTGCGGCGGTGGTTCCAACTTTGCCGGCCTAGCAGTACCTTTTATCGCTGATATGCTTGAGGGCAAGAAAATACGTTTTATAGGAGTTGAACCGGCATCATGCCCAACCCTGACCAAGGGAAAACTTGCCTATGACTTCGGTGATACAGGCCAGACAACTCCTCTGCTGAACATGTACACACTTGGTCATGATTTTGTTTCTCCGGGCATACACGCCGGCGGCCTGCGCTATCATGGCATGGCACCGATTATCAGCGCGCTTGTCCGGGAAAAAATAGTTGACCCCATAAGCATCCACCAGATGGAGTCTTTCGAGGCAGGTGTCCTTTTTGCCAGGACAGAGGGTATCATTCCTGCACCGGAGACCTGTCATGCTGTGCGTGGTGCCATCATAGAGGCAACCCGTGACCTGAATGAACCTCAAACAATCCTTTTTAATTTCTCGGGTCATGGCTTGCTTGATCTTTCCGCTTATGAGCAATACTTCAGCGGGGCGCTGCATGATTATGATTACCCGGCCGAGGCCATAGAGGAGTCCATGAAGCATCTTCCGCAATTATAATGAGTGGAAAACGTTACTTATTTAATCTGCGATTTTTACAAGGCGGCAGGAATATTCCTGCCGCCTTGTTTTTTTTGTCGGTTATAAACTATACTCAGTTCAATATCCATTTGTGCGCAACTCCGAAGGTGATTATCAGCATACGGGACTGCTGATGATTATCGGGTAACGAGACAGCCCGATGATTGACAGACAGATAAGCCTTTGAATAATATATAGTTACAGCACTGAAAATTACCTTCACCTGAGAATTTTTACGAACCACGTTTTTTGCTATAATAAGTGAGTGGCGTGAGCAAAGTGTTATTACATAAATATTTCATTGTGCCACTCCTGGTTTTGTTGTCTGCCTCAACCCTCAGCCCCCTGGTGCCGACCAGGGCACATGACATTGACGCCGCCGCAATCGAGGCAACAGAAGGTCTGATTGATAACGGCGGCTATGCTGTAAAAAAGGACAATAAATATATTGTCACGCATAATCTGCACATACCTTATGTCCCTGCCAGCATCATAAAGATAGCAACCGCTCTTGCAGCCCTTGAAATTTTGGGGCCCGAATTCCGTTTTAACACCGACTTTTACCTGGATGATCAGCAGAACCTTTATATTAAGGGCTTCGGGGACCCGTTTCTCATTTCAGAGGAAGTCGCAGTAATTGTAGTAAAACTTAAAGAACTCGGCTGCACGAAAATCAATGATATCTATTTGGACAATACCGCTTTTGAGCTTGTTGCATCAGCAGATGGAGCAGGCGCAAGTGATAATCCCTACGATGCACAAAACAGTGCGTTGGCCGTCAATTTCAACACGGTAAATATCATAAAAGACGCATCGGGATCAGTTGTATCAGCTGAAGAGCAGACTCCATCCCTGGCGATGATGGCTGAGTTGGCTCAAAAGCTGCCCCCGGGCCGGCACCGGATTAATATCACCCATGAGGAAAGCAGCGGGGCTGCAAACATAAGCCGCTATGTTGGAGAGCTTTTCCGGGTCTTTCAGAAACAGGAACATATTGGTGGCGCGGGCACGATTACATCCAGGAAAATACCGGAAAATTTGAAGCCTTTTTACACTCATCGATCGAGTAAAACGCTGGGAGATATTATTGAGCCGCTCATGCTCTTCTCCAACAATTTTATTGCAAACCAGCTTTTTCTTGCTCTGGGCAGTCATAAATACGGTTATCCTGCCACCTGGGAAAAGTCCAAGCAGGTTATGACGGACCATCTTAAGAAAAAATACAACTTGCCTGAAAATGAGCTGAGAATTATTGAAGGCTCGGGGCTTTCCAGAAAAAACAGGGCATCACCCCATGCAATGATGCAACTGCTGGATTCTTTTAAACCTTACGCGAAACTCCTGCCGCAGGAAGAGGGTAAATATTTAAAGTCAGGCACCATGAAGGATGTTTATACCTATGCAGGATATTTTCTGAATAATAAAAGGCCGGATAGTTTTGTCCTGCTGCTGAACCAGGGGAAAAATACCAGGGACAGACTGCTTGATGTGCTGGAACAAATTTATCAGGCAAAATAACAGCAGTGCGCAATAAAAAGAAAAGCGGGACATCCGCCGATTGATGTCCCGCTTTTTAGGTCTATCACCTGGGAAGGGGGATGTATAGGTCAAAAGCCTTTTTAAGAGGCTGGTGATAGCAAAAAAAAATAAAAGGATCCCCGAATTCACCGAATCTCCTTTGTCATCATCAGCTCCGCATACTATTTGTATAGCGGAGATGATTCTTCCTTGTATCTCCGGCAACTTCGAGAATCTTAATTTAATTTTTTCAGCTAATTGTTATTTTTAATAAAATTTCCTTTTACTTTTTTAAACAGTATCCCAGAAGCGAGCCTTTTCGGTAAAGATTGCTTCATTGGGCACCAATGAGCAGCCGATTGAGCGGAGTTCATCGGCAACAGCACAGAGCAGTTTGTCAACGCTTGCCTCAACCGTATCGGTCAGGTCGAGTCCGATATCAATGCTTTCCGGTTCAACTCCAAAAAGCACCAGTTTCTTCGGAAGCTCATCTGTCAGCATGGCTGCAGCCAGAAGGTCTGACAGCCCGAGTTGATGAGGTGATATCCTGCTCCGAAACGCTTTCGGCACATCATCGCCTTCAATCCGTACCACTGTTCCCGGTTCCTGGCTGCATTTCATGGCATCAATGATGATGAGATAATCCCGCTTGCGGATATGACGCAGCAGCTCAATGCCGGCTGTACCGCCGTCAAGAAGCTCTACATTGGGGGGAAAGGTGTACATTCTTTCCAGCTCCTTCAGAGCCCGGACGCCAATGCCCTCGTCAGTTAAGAGGACATTGCCTATGCCGAGAACAAGTATTTTCAAAAGAACTCCTTTTAAATGATTTACAGAGCCCTTACCCTGATAATCTCGTTATTGTTTTTGTCCACCATGTGGATAGCGCATGCCAGGCATGGGTCAAAGGAATGTAAGGTTCGCAGGACCTCCAGGGGTTTTTCCGGCTCCGCCACAGGATTGCCGAGAAGCGCGGCTTCATAGGGACCGAGATCATCATTGGAATTACGCGGTCCGGCATTCCAGGTGGAAGGTACAACAGCCTGGTAATTTTTGATCCTGCCGTTATCAATTACTATCCAGTGGGACAGAATGCCGCGGGGTGCTTCATGGTAGCCGAAGCCCTGGACCTCCCCTTTGGGAAAGCTCGGAGGATTAAACGTTGTAGTATCGCCGCTGGCAATATTGTTCACCAGGGCTGCCCATTGGCCTTCGAGGGTATCGTTAAGCACGGCACAGCGGATGACACGGGCTGCGATCCTGCCGATGGTGGAATGAAGTGCATCTACACCAACCTTGCTGCCTACAAGTGAACTGACCGTGTCAAGCACCTGGGTGGCATAGGTCTGTGTAGGCTTGTGGCCGGCTGCAAACATGCAGAGTACATTGGCCAGCGGGCCGACCTGAGCAGGTTTATCCTGGAAGGTGGGTGATTTGACCCAGGAATATTTGCCGTCATCCTGCCAGTCGGTATAATTTGGTACGGTTTCCCCTTTATAAGGATGCCGGTTCCATTCGCCGTCATACCATGAGTGCTTGATGGATTCCTTGACATTATCCTCAAAGAAAGGATCATCAAAGCTCTTGATCGCTGTGAACTTGCCGATGTCGCCTCCGGGAATGTAGCCGCCCGGCAGGGCAAATTCAGTACCCTTGGTGTCCATCGGCATATCAGGTGCGGAAAGATAGTTCGTCACGCCCTTACCGTAACCGGTCCATTCAGCGTAAAAGGCCCCGACTGCAGCCACATCCACCAGGGCAACCTGCTTGACAAAGTCATTGGCCTCGCCGATCAGGGTTTTTATATTGTAGAGTTTTTCCATGTTCAGCGTGTCAGGGGAGTCAAGATTGATGGCATTGGAAACACCGCCGACAGCTACGTTCTGGATATGAGGCGTTTTGCTGCCCAAAATGGCAACGACATTATTGATCTTTCTCTGGTACTCAAGGGCCTGCAGATAATGGGTTGCTGCCAGCAGGTTCACCTCCGGCTTCAGTTTCATGGCCGGATGCCCCCAGTAGCCGCTGCCGTAAATACCAAGCTGGCCTGAATCTACAAGCGTCTGCAAACGTTGCTGGGCACCATTTATCTCCTCGAAACTGTTCCGTTTCCAGGGAGATAAACTTTGTCCCAGTTTTGCTGTAGCTCTTGCATCAGCAGCAAGCGCTGAAACAATGTCTACCCAGTCAAGGGCACACAGATGGTAGAAATGAACGATGTGGTCATGAACAGCATGCGCACCCATCATCAGGTTCCTTATGTACTGGGCATTAAGGGGAATCTCCATGCCGAGTGCATTTTCAACCGAACGCACTGAAGCCAGTGCGTGGACAGTCGTTCAGACCCCGCAGAAGCGCTGGACGAACAGCCATGCCTCCCGAGGGTCGCGGCCCTGGAGAATTACCTCGAAGCCCCGCCACATCTGGCCCGATGACCAGGCATTGCTGACCTTGCCGTTGTCAATCTCACAGTCAACCCTAAGATGTCCTTCA
>JAHEID010000041.1 GCA_024639555.1 Deltaproteobacteria bacterium | reverse complement strand
AAGTTTAATCAACCATTGTTCGTCTCTGGGGATCAAAGGCATATCGTAAAATGTCCAAATGACAGACAGCTAATAGCAACCTGCTTTCCTTACTCTTTATTTCAGGAAGAGTTGGGCGGCTATTTTACAACAGAATGTGCGGCAGGGTCAGAAATGGCCCTGCCCTTGTTATTTTTAAGATCCAGATCGCCTGTGCACTCCTGAATGTGGTTTGAGACAATCAACAATGGGCTTTGTGGCAGTCAATTTAAATTATTGAAAATTCATAAGATGGCAAGTGAAGGAGTTGTATTATCTTATATATTTGCAGACCACTGTGGAGGAATTGCGGCTAAAAACCAGCCAGGATATCTAATCCTTATTTTACAGCAAGACAGCCCGGCGCTGTGAAAAAGATGGATAAGGGTAATTGTTACTGTGATGCCAAAAGATTTGCATCGACCATAATTTTTTGAAAGATATGAAAGCCGGTGCTGGTTTCTATCACAGGACTGAAGGCAAGAGGAGTGAGGGGCACTACAACCTCTGAGGTTACCGGCATGAGTTCCTTTGGATCATAAGGACCTAAATAGCCGCCGTTTACATTAAAGGGCTGCAGAGAATACTGGGATGCGAGCTGGTTAAAATCCTCTCCCCCGCGTAATCTCCTCAGGACAAGTTCGGCCTCCTCAGCTGTTGATGTAACTATATGACGCAAATACAGAACAACATTTTCATCGCCTGAAATTGCAGACAATTCCGGCTTGATCTTTTGTAACTCGACCAATGCTTGAGAACTTCCTGCATAGCCTAATCTTTGTGCCTGCAGGCAACTCCTATAGGCTGATTCGAACTGTCCCAGTTCACTGTAAATCGTGGCTATATTATAATACATCTCGCCATGGCCGGGATTGAGGCGCACACTTCTGATATAGTGCACCAAGGCTTGTTGCAGCTTATTATCAGCATGATAGATAATCCCAAGCGTTGCATATTTCATGGCATCATCAGGGCTTAAATGGATGGCTGTCTGCATGACTTTCAGGGCATCCTGGAAATGTCCTGTCTTGGCTAGGGCAATGGCGAGGTTCTCATAGGTATTGGAATTGTCGGGATCGAGTTCAATGGCCCTTTTATATTCCGAAATGGCCGAGATAAACTGCCCATCTTCGGCATACAGGTCACCCTTATGAAAGTGTTCTTTAGCTGCCTGGAGTGAACCGAAGTCTGGTTTTGACTCGGGAAAGGAGATGTTTGCTGTTTTGCCGTTGTTGTTTTCAGCCGCAGGATTAGAGGAGGGAGATCCCTGTGAATCGCCTTGCAATAAACTGCTTGCAGTAGATTCAGGTTGATCCACAATGAGCATGGCCAGATTCTGGCGGGCAGTCGGATCGCCCTGCTCAGCAGCCTTTTGCAGCCAATAAATGGCACGCTCCTTGTTTTGTTCAACACCTAGTCCATCTGAATACATAACGGCCAAATTATTCTGGGCATTTGCGAGACCCTGCTTTGCAGCTTGCAAAAGCCAGAATGCTGCTTCTTGATAATTCTCCTCAAAATAGTACATCTGGCCCAGGTTGCTTTGGGCTTCTACAATACCTGCTTCAGCTGCCTTCTGCAGCCAGAGCATAGCTTCTTGCATATTCTTTTCAACGCCCTGGCCATGCACGTAAATCAAGCCGAGATTGTTCTGGGCAGCAACATTGCCATTTTCAGCGGCCCGGCGAAACCAGTATGCAGCTTTTTCTGCGTCCCTGTCATAACCCTCTCCGCCGTTGAGATACAACAGGGCAAGGGAGTTTTGGCTGTCGGGGTCTCCCATTTCCGCTGCTGCCAGAGGATTATCTTTTGCGGGGGCTGTAATATACTCTGCGTTTTCCTCCTTTTTCTCAGCAGGTGTCGCTGTTAACCGGTCTTCTTGGACTTGACCTGCAACCTCTTCTTTTTCTTGTATTGTTTTTTTATCGTCCCTGTCATATTCAGATTTTACCTTGGCAAGCTGTTTCCGGGCCTGGACATGACCCAGTGCTGCTGCTTTGGTGTACCAGCCTGAGGCCTGAGCCGGGTCCTTTTCTACTCCCAGTCCCTGCTCAAACATGCGCCCCAGGTAAAACTGGCCCCTGGCATAACGCTGCTCGGCAGCCTTCGTATACCAGGCAACGGCCTGTTCATGGTCCTGCTCCACACCCTGCCCGGCTTCATACAGGGCCCCGAGATTAGTCTGGGCCCTGGCATAGCCCTGTGCCGCTGCTTTCTGGTACCAATAAAAAGCCTTTGTAAAATCAACTGCAACACCTAAGCCAAGCTCATACATGCGGCCGAGATAGGTCTGTCCTCTGGCATAGCCCTGTGCTGCTGCTTTTTCATACCAGATATGGGCAGTAACATAGTTTTGTGCAACACCCTTACCTGTTTCATAGAGGATTCCGAGGTTTGTCTGGGCTCGGGCCAAGCCCTGTTCTGCGGCCTTTTCGTACCAGTAGGCCGCCTTTTCCGGTTCGCTGGCTGTGCCTTTACCCAGCTCGTACATGGCCCCCAGGGCCCTTTGCGCCCTGGGATGCCCCTGCTGAGCTGCCTTCTCATACCAGGAAAAGGCCTGCTCCAGATTCTTCCTGGTGCCTTTTCCGGAATAGTAGGCGTCAGCCAACTTGAATTGTGCCTCAACATGACCTTGTTCCGCCTTATTGCTGAGTTCGTCAATTTTTCCGGCAGAAGAAAGTGCCGGCGGAAGAAAAAAGCTCAATGCATAAAACAGAATTAGCGCCTGCTTGAGAGATTTCATAGAATTTTGTGCTCCAAACCCGGGATGATTATTTCTTTGCAAGTTCTACCAGGATCTTGCCAATTGTTTTGTCATTGCACGTTGCTATCACAGGGATAATTACCTTTTCTTACTTGCAGAATAGCGGGGCCAGAGAACCTGGTTGATATATAGATTTTCGAAATCATTTCCGTCATTACCAAATTCCGCCTGAGCAAAACCCTGTTCAACCAGTGATATAAATAGTAAATTATTTCGATGAGTTGATTAGGATCTCACGTGTTGCATCAAACAAATAAAGATGGAACCCATTGCAAGAAACATTGCTAACACTCACTGTATCAGTTATACAATGATTGACTGCCTTCGCGAGGAATATCCGCTTCTCCTCCCGTATTTACTACCTACATAAATCTATTTATATGCATAAATCTATTGTACCTTGGTACTAAATTAATGTTTATAATAATTTATAGCTGATTATTGGGGGGAGAAGAGTATTTATTCAGAAAAAATGTGAAAAAAGTCTGCCTTACATGCCACTATTTTGACTTCCCTTATGACTCTCCCAATCAAAGCCAAGATTCCAGGTGCACATCTGTACAAATAAAGCCGGGACCGGGATCTGATATCCCTCTCCGGCTTTCTATATGGGGTAAATTTGAAATGAAAGTCAAGATGTCCGCGAGATCTGGTGACTTTGGGAGAAATACAAATAATTACTGGTAGAACAGAAAATGTTGACAACTAAATGAAGTGGTTATTCCTTTTCCAGTTCTTCGGGTTTATCCTTTCCTATATACATGTTATGCAACCAATATCCCATTTGTTTCTCACCGCCAGGAGTGCCTTGCACACCCATACCGTATTTTTTCCCATCCTTCCATCCCCCTTCATATATATCACCATCAGGATATAGTAAAATTCCTTGCCCGTTTGGTAGATTATCCTTCCATTCCCCTTCATATCTGGCTCCATCAGGAAATGTCTCTATTCCTTGACCGTTGAATTTATTCTCCTTCCACTCACCAACATATATGCGACCATCTGGAAATGTCCCAGTTCCTTGCCCGTGTTTTTTACCATCCTTCCATGCCCCTGCATATGTTTCACCATCAGGAAATGTATATGTTCCTTGACCGTTGAATTTATTCTCCTTCCACTCACCAACATATATGCGACCATCAGGAAATGTATATGTCCCCTGCCCGTCTTTTCGACCATCCTTATATTCCCCTACATATGTTTGACCATCAGGAAATGTATACGTTCCCTGCCCATGTTTTTGACCATCCTTCCATGCCCCTGAATATGTATCACCGTCAGGAAATGTATATGTTCCTTGCCCGTGTTTTTGACCATCCTTCCATGCCCCTGAATATGATTCGCCATTGGAATATGCAAATGTTCCTTGACCATTAACACAGTCACCTTCAATACATTTGCCTTCAATTCCAAAAGTCAAATACGGAGTTAGGAAAATGACGAGGAAAATCAGAATGGATGAAATTTTTTTCATTCGATATACCGTTGGTTTTATGCTGGAATCTTCTTGATTCTTGTATTGCATGATATACATTTTATGATGAAAACCTCATCATAAAACAAGTAGTTACATATTATCACTTCCCATACAATATTTTTTTAAATAATTATGTGGATTCTAACTTTTCTGCAAAACCTGGATTCAATATCAGGCTCGTAAGGCCACATTGGTTTTATGCATTTTGCCTCGCGAATGTTTCTTAACATTTCAACATACCCACTTGCTAAATGAAGTTATGGAGTTTTTTTTAGTCCAGGTATATATCCGGAAGACGCTGCCCGTCGATTTATTATCCCCCATTCCTGCCATACTATCATAATTTCATCATTCATGGTTATAAGGCAAGTTATGGTTGCCGGATTTTTGTTGACAGGATAGAAGATTCCATTAATGGTGATTATTATACTTATTAGTTATCAATACCTCATCGGATGACTCCGGTGATTTGAGGCAATGATTGCATTTCTGTCTACGTGAACCACTAACAGGAGGCTGAATCCATGGAATTCAAAATTTCAAAGGTTGAGTACTTTCACACAACCCTTTCAGACCAACCTGGCGAAGCCTACAAATTCCTTTCCCAGCTGGCCGGTCTCGGTATCAATCTTCAGGCCTTTACTGCCGTTCCTGTAGGCCCGAGCATCACCCAACTGACCATTTTCCCTGAAGACCCGGCGCAGCTTCGAAATGAAGCTAGCAAAATTGGCATGCACCTGGACGGACCCCATAAAGCATTTCTGGTACAGGGTGATGATGAGCTTGGAGCACTTGCGGAAATTCACCGTAAGATCTATGAGGCTGAAGTAAATGTTTACTCAGCAAGCGGTGTAACAGACGGACTGGGAAGCTTCGGGTATATCGTTTATATCAAGTCGAATGATTTCAATAAAGCGGCTGATGCTCTGGGGCTTTAATTAACAACTTAGGCAACTAAACAATCCTGATCTGTTGTTCTTTTGCAAGGGTGCCGCCTTTTATCACTTGAGCAAATATTCCTTCTCTGGGCATAATACAGTCACCTGTGGCTTTTTTAATGGCGCAGCCGCTGTTGTGGCATTCCTTGCCGATCTGGGTGATCTCCAGAATGACCTCATCGCCGATTTGTAATCGGTCTCCTTTGCTCAGGCTGCTTAAATCCATGCCCCGGGTTATGATATTTTCTGCAAAAGCTCCGTTCTTGAGAGTCGGCAGAACCTCTTTGACGCCGTCAATACTCTCTCCGGCCAGCAGAGAAATCTGCCTGTGCCAGTCCCCTGCATGGGCATCACCTTCAATACCCCAGTCTTCACGGGCTTCAACCTTATCCCGCTCTTTTTTTACAATTCCCTTCTTATGGCTTAAACAGACCGCTTCCACATGTGCCATTCCAAACCTCCATTAAAACAAATAGGCATTTACAGCCTCGCCGGGATTAACACTAGTACCGGGCTCGACGATAATATACCCATCAGCGTTTACGATTGAACTCAGCATATGCGAGCCCTGTTTCTTGATATCGGTAATCCGCGGCAGTTGTCCGTCCTGCTGATCTATCTTTACCCGGATAAAATCTGTTCGTTTTCCTTTATTGGCTATTTCTCCGCCTGCCATTGCAGTAATTGTATTCCAGGTCATACCCCGTCCGCGTATTGTAAATAGAAGGGGACGGATGTAATGGGCAAAACACATGTAGGCGGAAACAGGATTGCCAGGCAAACCAAAGAGGCATGTGCTGTTCTTTAGTGCAGCAAATAAAGGTTTGCCGGGTTTCTGTCTGATCCTCCAGAAAAGCTCATGAAAGCCTACAGCCTCCGCAGCTTCTTTCACGTGGTCATGGTCCCCCACTGATATACCGCCGGAACAGAGAATAAAATCTACTTGTTGGGTGACAGCTTTACTTATTGCATTGATTGTTGCCTGCAGTTCATCTTCAACATTCAGGCACGATTCCACTACTGCTCCAGCCTCCTGCAGGGCGGATTTCAACATGATGGAATTGGAATCACGTATCTGGTAAGATTTAATCTCCTTATCTGCTACGGAAGCCAACTCAGAACCGGTAACCAGTATGGAGATACGTGGAGGAACGAAAACCCTGACCTGTTGATGACCGACCGTGGCAAGAAGGGCAAGTTGGCGGGCACTGAGTTTTGTGCCGGCACAGAGCAATTCGTCACCGCTGCAGAACTCTTCCCCTTCATAGCGTACATCCTGGCCCTGTCTGCGTACTGCCAGGATTTCCACAGTTGTATCACCTGGTATGCGGGTATCCTCCACTCTGACAACCGTGTCAGAACCAACCGGCAGCTTGGCACCGGTGCTGATACGTACCGCTTCGTTAACCCTGACCTCTTTTTCAAAGGGCAGCCCTGCCCTGCTCTCACCAATTACCTTGAGTATTACGGGACTTTCCATGCCTGAGCCCTTAACATCAGACCAGCGCAAGGCATACCCGTCCATGGCCGAATTGGTATAGCGTGGCGACGGTTCTGGAGCTGCTATGGATTCAGCCAGATACCGGCCATGGGCCTCATGCAGATCGACTGTGTCAATCTTTGCATCCGGCAAATTTCCCAGAAGTATCTGCAAAGCTTCCTGAATTGAAATCATTTCTATTTCGTGCCTTTTTTTAATTTTCCATGTCCCTTCCCCTGCATCATGGGAAAGATATGCAGAAGACCTGGAAAAAGTGACTGCAAACTTTCAAGCGCTCCTTTGGAGCTGCCGGGCAGATTGATTATGGCGCAGTCTCCCCTCACACCTGCCTCGCCGCGGGAAAGCATGGCAAAGGGGGTGCGGTCCCTGCCGTATCTCCTGATGGCCTCAACAATGCCGGGTACTGACCTGTCAATTACCGCCAGGGTCGCTTCCGGTGTCACATCCCTGGGGCCGAGGCCGGTGCCGCCTGTGGTGAAAATGAGTTTCACCTTCTCGGTATCCGCCAGCTTACAAAGCCTCTCTGATATAATTTCCCTCTCATCGGGAAGCACCTCATAAAAATCAATCTGCACGGGTTTGTCCGCAAGAAACTCCTTGATTATTTTACCGGATTTATCCTTGCGTTTCCCCGCATGGGTGGAATCCGATATAACCAGGACTGCTGCCTTGATATCCTTTTCAAATGAATCGAAAAAGTCGCTTTTCCCTCCTTTTTTCTTAACCACCCGGATATGGCCAAAGGAGAGCGAATCATCAAGGGGTTTTAGCATATCATAGGCATTCAAAAGCGCTGCCGAGACTGCTGTTATCGCCTCCATCTCCACACCCGTCTTCCATACGGAACGGACTTCGGCAGTAACCTTTATTTCCTCCTTTTCCTGTTCAAGCTTTACTTCAACCCAATCAAGGGGGATCGGATGGCAGAATGTGATCCAGTCTGCACAGCGTTTGGCCGCGTTTATCCCTGCAGCCCGCGCAACCTCGGTTACATCACCTTTGGGCACGGTCTTATCAAATACCCTCTGCAGGGTTTCCTTCTTTCCATAGAGAAAACCCTCTGCCAAGGCATAGCGTAACGAGTTGAACTTGGGACTTACATCAATCATGAATTAAATGCTCCCTGAACTTTAATTTTAATGATACTAGCCCGCTAACCGCCAATGCTGGCCATGGAAGGCTCCTTGCCCCGCTTGGCATTTAATTCCGCCTCATGACCACTTATGCAGCGATTTTGCACACAATTAATAATAGCCGATTCTATCTCCTGGTCACCTGCTCCTTTGCGCAGCATACTCTTTAAATTAAGGACACCGTTGTCATACAGGCAGGTTTTCATCATACCTGTGGGAGTGATGCGAACCTTGTTGCATGTTGAGCAGAACAGCCTTGAATAGCCTTGTATAATGCCGAGTTTCCCCTTGTAGCCAGGCATAGAAAAGATACGGGCAGTTGTCGGTAGAACGTAAGTTTCTTTTTCAATTGCTGGAAAAAGTCTTTTCAGCCGCTGAGACAAATTGCCGTTTTCAAGCTTTCCTGACCGCACAGTTCCTGAAAAAGGCATTTTTTCTATAAATCGTACGGCGATAGGAAAATCCCGGGCCAATTTTGCCAGTTGGATAATTTCATCATCGGTTGTGTCTTTAAGAACAACACTGTTAATTTTGAGAGGAATATCTCGTGCAAGGACACCATGCACAGTCTGCAGAACGGCTTCAAGATAATCGCGCCTGGTGATCTTCCAGAATCTCTTGTAGTCAAGGGTGTCAAGGCTCACATTAATTGAGTCAAGACCAATAACAGCAAGTTCATCAAGAAACCGTGAAGTTTTAACCCCGTTTGTCGTGATATGCAGATGCTGCACCCCGTCAATCTTTTGCAGCCTTGTCAAAAAAGGCATACAACCCCGCCTGGAGAAAGGTTCACCGCCTGTCACCCGCACCTTGTTTATGCCCAGGGCACAGAAGATAGTAACCAGGTGCTCCAATTCTTCAAATGTGAGGATTTCATCATGGGAAATGAAAGGCACACCTTCTTCAGGACGACAATAACGGCAGCGCAGGTTGCAGCGATCTGTAATAGCCAGCCGCAGATATGTGATTGGCCTGTTGTGATTATCTATCAGACGATTATCTGAAATTGGATCAGGGTAATTTGTATCAAGCTCTGTCATTTCACTCCTTTCCAAACACGGGAGGCATGGCCGTTTCCAGCCACACCCTATCGGCCTCAGACCATATCGTATTCGACGTAGGCCCTTTGGCTCGGAGTTATTTCATTAGTTCAGAAGCGTATCACTTCATGAAAACATTATAGTATAGTATGTAGCTTAAAAGATAATTCCAGGCAATGCTTTTGTATTCACTATTCAGGATGGCTAAAGACAACGATGTATTAAGACTGGAATAGGGCTGAAATTTTGCTGAATGTAAATGGATCATTCGTTTTTTAATAAATCTCATAGAGCTTCAATTTCTCCCACAGATTTTTCCTGCTGATGCCAAGCAGATCAGCGGCTTCACCTTTTTTTCCCTTTGTGTGCGCCAAGGCCTTGAGCAGCACCTGCTTTTCGGTTTTTGCCACAGCATCACTTATTAAAAATGACTCGCCTGCTTCTTTATACCCGTTTGCCTCTAACAGGTCTGCCGGCAGGTCATCTACTTTGATTACCTGGTCCGGGGCAAGAACCGACGCCCTTTCAATAATATTTTTTAACTCCCGCACATTGCCCGGATAACTGTAATCAATAAGGTACTGCATGGCTTCAGGGCTGATCTCCATGGCAACTCCGCGCTTGATGCTGAATTCATGCAGGAAATTATTGGTCAGTGCTGGTATATCCTCTTTGCGGTCGCGCAGCGGCGGCAGTTGGATAGGAATGACGTTAAGACGGTAGAAGAGGTCCTGGCGGAAACTGCCGTTCTCAACAGCCTGTTCAAGGTCTTTGGACGTTGCACAGAGAATGCGTACGTCTATGCTGATGGTTCCGGTACCGCCGACCCGTTCATACGTGCTTTCCTGCAGAACCCTGAGCAGTTTGGCTTGCAGCGGCAGAGGCAATTCCGCGATTTCATCAAGCAGCATGGTGCCGCCATCCGCCAATTCAAATTTGCCAGGTTTCCTGGCATGGGCTCCTGTAAATGCTCCCTTTTCATGGCCGAACAGCTCGGATTCCATTAACCCTTCCGGGATTGCAGCGCAGTTGACCCGCACAAAGGCATTCATTGCTCTCCTGCTGTGCTGGTGAATGCTGTTTGCCACCAGCTCTTTACCAGTGCCTGATTCGCCGAGAACCAGCACAGTCGAATCGGACGGAGCAACCTGTTTTATCAATCCATATATCTTGTCCATGGCCTTGCTGTCGCCTATCAGGTCAGAATGCATCTCGCGGCAGCTCTCCTCCAGGGAGAAACAGCGGGCCTTGATCGTCTGCATTTCCAGGATGCGGTTGACGCGGATAACCAGGTCATCCATACTAAACGGCTTCAGGATATAATCAGCTGCACCCTTTTTTAAGGATTCTATGGCATCGTCCACACTGCCGAAAGCTGTCATCATGATGAAGTCTGTGTACGGCGAGGACTGAAGTGCAAACTTGAGAAGCTGCCAGCCGTCCAATCCTGGCATGCGGATATCGGAAATCACCAGGTGATAATTTTCTTTTTGCAGCCGTTCAGCCGCTTCCTTGCCGTTCGGTACAGCATCAACATGCCACTGGTGCTTTTCAAGGCGGTCCTGTATTGTGATCCGCATAATTTCATCATCTTCGGCCAGTAGTATTCTTGCCACTTCAGTGCTCCCTGTCTGGAAAGGATGTATGTTCACCTGCCGATTTAACCTGTTTTTGTCTAGATGGCAGAGATATGGTAAAGACTGCACCCTTGCCGGGCTCACTCTTCACCGCAATGGTACCACCCATCTGCTGTACAAGAGAATAGGTTACGGCCAGCCCCAAACCGGTCCCCTCGCCGACTTCCTTGGTCGTAAAGAACGGATCGTAAATCCTGCTCATGATTGCCGGATCAATACCGGTGCCGGTATCCTCCACAGTAATGACAATACGGGTATAGGTTCGCTCCGTGCTGACAGTCAAACTGCCGCCCCCCGGCATGGCCTGGATAGCGTTCAAAGCAGTGTTGACTATTATCTGACGCAGCGCTTCGACATCTATGCAGTAATTCTCAGAAAGATTCAGATCCAGTGTCAGAACAATATTTTTCAACCGGTACTCCAGCAGTTCAAAGCATTCGCGAATTATTTCGTCTATATCGACCTTGCTGAAGGTCAGAGGTGCCTTGCGCCCGAAATTCAAAAGCTGACGCATGATATGCTCGATACGCTTTAGCCCCTTATCCAATAAAGGAATATAGCGGTTGTGCAGCTCCAGGTTCTCCGGCTCATCCTGCATCGTATTTACACAATTGAGCAGGCCGCCCAGGGGGTTGTTAATTTCATGGGCTATACCGGCTGTCAGTTGACCGAGCGAAGCCATCTTCTCGCTGTAAAATGCCTGATGCATGGTTTGGTCCAAGTCTCTCTGCGCCTTGTCAAGCCGTTCACAGAGATTATTGTAACCAGCGATGAGCCTGCCTATCTCATCATCAAGCAAGTGTTTATCATCAGATACGGAATAATCCTGCTCCGGATAGTTTTCCATGGCCTGGGACAAACGGTCTATGCGCCGGGCAACCAGCCTGTTGAACAGGTAAAGTAGAGCCAGGGCCACCGCAAAAATGGAAAACACGGAATATTTTATGATAGTACTGTTGTTTTTATGGATCACCTTATCGGCCCAGGCCAGAGGAACGCTGATGCTTAAGGCCCCGCGGATATCACCGATGGAATAGCCGTGCTCGGCATGACAGGTCAGGCATGATTCCTGGACCAGGAGCGGGGCGATATACCTGTGTACCCTACCCTCAGGGCCCTCTGTTATTGCCTCAAATTCGGCCAGGCCATTATTGAAACGCTCCATTGCATTGCGCTCAAAATCATCCGGCATATTAACCGGATTTACCGGTTTGAGGCTGGTTATCCTGAACCAGCAGAATCCTGATTTTGCTGCGTACTCTGAGAGTTCACGGGTCACCATGGCAGGGTTGCGTTTGACAAAAACGGTGCCGTCATCCGCCCTTATTGCCGCCTCGTCAAGATAGGGGTTCTCCTTTACACCAGCTGTTTTCACAAGAAAAAGACCCTGATGGTCTGAGATCCACTGCCGTGTCAGAAGTATCTGTTTATAGAGAATGCGCGCCTGCTGGCGGGCCTGTTCCATGACAAGTTCATTCTGCAGGCTTGATGTTTGGAATAGAAGGAATCCGTAAGACAGGAGGATGATGGCACTGATGGCAACTATAAACTTGAGTGTCAGATTCACGTGTAATTCACCTGAAACGGGTTAATATGCCAGCTACAATGGAATATTGAATGATTATATCCTCTCGCAGCGAAGCAAACAACCTTTATGTTACCGCAGGGTAACAAGTGCGTTCTTTGATTACAACGGTGGTAATTCCTGTCATTTTATTGGCGCTGAAAACTGCCAGCCAACCCAGGAAACTCCCTGTGCGATTGTCAAGGGAGTCTCCTGGGTTGCTCATGATATAATAGCAATTGTTTATTCAGCAGGAGCGTAGGATGTATTTAATACCATGCCCTCCCAGGCCTGGGGATCATACAACCCTTTCTGCTTTTGCTGTTCAACCCATTCTTTCCGGAGGCCATTCAAGAAGGTCTTTTTCTCATCAACCAGTTTCTCATATGGCAGGCCTATGACTGCCTGTGCCATTTCCTTTGTGGAGAAATCCGGAGCTGCATAGTCGCCGGCATTATACTTGGCCAACACAGCACGCAACTTTATCCGGGCCTCCCCGCCTTTGTTAATTGCTGACCCCAGAATCCTCAACGTTTCTTCCGGTGCATGGAAGAATGAACCATGGCTGGCAATGGAGTAGTCCCATCTCCACTGCGCATGCCGGATATCCTGCAGAATATCTTTCATCTCTGACTCGGTGGCGCCGAGCTCCCAGGCCTTTCCTGCTTCGAGATGCGCCCTGGCGATGACATCCATTGCGGTTTTGCTGAGTTCTGTTTTTCTTTCCAGCTTCCTGGCAACCCTATCCTTGAGGGTTTTCTCGTCTTCGCTATGACAGTTAAGGCAGGTATTTGCCATGTGATCGAGCGGGCTGCTGACATCATGGGAGGAATACTTCACACCGCCTTCGCGGATGTAAGGCATGTGACAATCGGCGCACCCCACGTTATTCAAGCCATGTGCGCCGGTTTTATAGATTTCATACCCCGGATGCTGCGCTTTGAGCATCGGAGTCTTGCTAACCTTATGGGTCCAGTCCACAAAACTCCTGTCGTCATAGTATTTCTCCATGGCCTCAACACTGAATCCATTATCCCAAGGAAAAGTTACGACGCCAGCAATTTTCTTCTCACCGTTCTTATCCTTCCACTCAGTCTTCTTAAAATAGTATTCGGAGTGACACTGTGCACAGACAAGCGTCCTCATGTCCTGGTGCGTTGCATCTG
This sequence comes from Deltaproteobacteria bacterium, assembly GCA_024639555.1. Lineage (GTDB taxonomy): Bacteria > Desulfobacterota > Desulfobulbia > Desulfobulbales > BM004 > BM004. Next base: position 3,560 of record JAHEID010000041.1, on the reverse strand, counting down.
CTGCCTTGAGACTGCCCTCGGCATCCAGTCCCCTTTTCAGAAACTCCCTCGTGATCGTGAGTTTCATGGTCTCATTATCATGACAATCGGCGCAGCCTACAGGGTTGGCGATCTCGCTGCCATGCCTGGCCCATTTGCCGGTGAAATAATCCAGTTCGCCGATCTTATCTATCAACCGGGGCACATCAGGTGATTTGCAGGTCCAGCAGGCGGTTGGCATGGGGCCGGTCATGGCATCCACCGGGCCGCCGGTTCTCAAGGTATTGATATTGTCTTCAAGTATATAGAAATGACCGCGCGGTGCATTGTAATCTTTGGAAAAACCATACCCTGCCCACATGACCACCAGGGCCGGATAGTCAGCTAACATATCGACAATCTTATCGCTTTTTCTGGTTTGCCTGTATGAATCATACTGGCGCTGGTAATGTTTGCCCCACTCAGAGCTTCGCGATTCAAGCTTTTTGATAGGCGGCACCGTGCTAAGAGCTTTCTGCTCCGCCTTGTTCTCATTGATTGAAATTGCCAATAGCGCCATAGGCACTATGGCCCCCACCGCAAGAACTGTAATCAACATTGACCTTTTCATAACCCAAATTCTCCTCTGTTAAATTTTTTTCTAATTTGGCTGCTTAAATATCCTTTACACCTAAATTATCCGGAGTGGTGGTCAGGCCCCTGACCATGCCGTGCGGTACATCCCTGTGACAACCCCAGCATTTTCGATCAATTTGTCCTCTGTCTCCGGCAGTCTGGTATAATTTGCTTGAAGCCGTTATCTCGGAGACAATTTCCCTGTGACACCTGATGCAATTAGCCTGTATCCTTTTCTGGGCACCTTCGCTTGCCCGGATGTTATGGGTTTCATAGGTGCGGAAAGTCATGGCATATGAATGCTTGAATCCATCCCCGGACTTTGCAAAAATTTTGTCAGCGATAGACTCTTTCGGCAAATGACACTCTACGCAGGTTGCTCTTCCCCGATGCGAGCTATGCTGCCATGTTGCATACTGCGTATTCATGGTATGACAGTTGATACATACTTTCGGATCTTCGGAAAGATATGAGATCATGTTGGACGCGTACCCCACATAGGTAAACATCCCTACTGCTGCCAGAACAGAAAGAATTGATACATATTTCATCATATTTTTTGTCTCCATAGTTGACCTCTCAGTATCCAGATTTATTCTGCTTGTGGCTTATGTTGCTCCGGGTTTGCTGCTTATGGGATTTCATCAAAAAAACATTTCTTTGCTTTTATTACAGCAAGCGCCATGCCAAAAATAAAGTCACATAATATCAAGTAGTTGCTTTTTTTAACTCATTAATATATTACCAAATGGTAACACTATTCAGGCCCCAATGTTACCAATCGGTAATATTTTAATAAGCGAGATATGTATGCAGATAAATGAAGAGAGACAGCGTGTACAACAGGATTTGATTTTACTACGGCTGGGATATGTCAGGGTTTACTTCATGGATCCTTTTTTATTTTTTAAAAGTAAAAGGTTTTTGCCATTTCACGCAGCCGAGCAGCACCCCTAAAAACGGGGCATAAACTCCGCAAAAAACGGAAAAGCGACTCGGCGGAGTACCCGCAAGGGGTGCGACTTTCCGATGTCGCCCGTTCTTTGCGAGCAGCACCCCTCAAGGGGGTATAAACTTCGGGTAGTCCGACGCTGTCGGACCAGCAGTGAAACGGCGAGTGATCGGCTGCACTTTCTTTTGGTTCGTTTTCTTTATGCAAGTAAAGAAAATGAGCATATAATAAAAAGGATAGATAACGTTGCGAATGTAAAATGCTTCTCTTGCTTTATTTGGGGTCCTGCAACTATCATCCCCGCTGCGAGAAATATTCGCTCCGAGACAACATGTGCGTATTACAGGCCGGAGGAGTAGAACTTCACCAACCCTGATAGACCACAGCACCGGAACCGTGACAGGAAAGTTCGCCGTCTGTTTCCAGCAGTCCCAGCTCCAGGCCGCCAATGTAAAAGACGCCGCTTCTGAAAAAAAACTTATATACTTTATAACAAAAGTTAAACATGGCAGACTCCCTGCTCTTCTTCTTATACAGAAAGCCGGTGCCGTTATCGATACCAAGGACCAGTTCTGTTTCTCTGCCGTTCCTGTCAATAACAGTACACAGCAGCACGCAGAGAGCCGGAAACAGGTTCTGGTATTTTTTTTGATAGTATGCAGCGTGTGAAATACTGTCTATAGCATTCCAGAAGCACTCCTTGAGCACAAGCCGTTTGCGCATCCAGGCCTGTTTGACTTCCTGGTCAGTACTTTTTGCCACCATATCATCGGAGTATCCCAGATAGGGAGCAAACTGAGAATGTGCAAGCAAGGCCTGCGCCCGTCCGGTATAAGGCTGGTGGTCTTTAATCTCCTGGATATATTTTCTCTGCTCCCACCAGTTCAAGGTGTGCCATTTGAAAAATTCTGGCTCATTGAAGACGAAGAGAAAACCATCAATCACCAAAATTCGGTCATCTGATAGATCCTGCGCAGCTAGAAACTTGCGAAATACTCTGGCAATGCTTTCCCGGGTTGCAGTCAGCATTTCATCGAGTCCTCCTGCACTGCCAGGAAGCTGCTCAATGAGATCAATTTCCTGTAAAACAGTATGTGGCTTGTCAACAACCGGGGACTTCTGCATCATGGCCTTAGGCAAAAGACAGATAGCGGTTCAGGAACTCGGTCATACAATAAACGATTCGGGCATATAAGAAGTGAATAATGTTTTTGTTGCCGCAGTATCAGCGGACCTGGAGGCGGAAAAAGGCACAATTATCTTACAGCCTTTTCCCATGAAAAAGCGAACCACATATTCATCATCCTCAAGGAGGTAAATCCTTTGCATATCGACCGGGTTTTCCTGGTCCAGGTTTTCCTGCTGAACGATGATGTCAAGATGGTACTGTTTATAATCCTGGCTGTTGTTGGCAATGATGTTGCCGGCAGAGATGGTTTCCCCGGCCCCGTTTTTTCGTGGTGTTGAGAATATGGTCTGTTCCTGGCCGAATATTTCGTCCATATAGAGTTTGATAAGATCATGTCCGGAAACCGCCTCATCCTCCTCGACAAGGTCAGCATTGGCATCATCGTTATAGGAGGCAATATAGACACCATGACCGTTGCTGATGACCTTGCGTACAAAATCTGCAAACCCCTTTTTGACATTCTTTTGGATAAAAGCGGGTGCAAGCTCACTGCCATAAGCAATGGCGCCGGTATGCAGAACGGTTATGGTACGGTCAAAATCAAGTACATAAAACCGTTTTTCCCCGGGAAATATTACTCTTTTCTCCGGTTCTGTGGGTATCTCTTTTTTCGTGCGGAATAAACCAAACATCTATGCAACCTCAAAAAATCACGTGGTCATCAACTGTGCCTGGTAATATCAATATAACGGACACAATACCTGCCCGCATCGTGCTTTTGAAAATGCCGAAAAACATTCATTGCACCACGAACTTAGTTTTTATACTTGGACACCATAGACACTGCAACGTCACAACGGCAACTTCCGACGCACTTCAAAGTAC
>JAHEID010000154.1 GCA_024639555.1 Deltaproteobacteria bacterium | reverse complement strand
CGGCTGGAATATCCGGGAGCAATATATCATATTACTTCGCGGGGAAATGCTCGCGCGGATATCTTTCTTGATGATGCTGACAGGGGGGTGTTTCTCTCTCTTGCATTGACGGGATGTCAAAGGCTTTCCTGGGACGTTACAGGAAAAGAAAAACCCCGAATCACTTGTTATGACTCGGGGTTTTGGACTTTGCCAGACTTCTCTGGATTATTTTTTGGTGGAGGTGGCGGGAGTCGAACCCGCGTCCGAAAATACTCCCCTCTAGTTTCTACATGCTTAGTTCCAGTTTAAGATATCGCCCTGCAGAATTCCCTGGAACAGGCTTTCTGCATCGCTATCCTGCTAAAAATTCGTTTCTGTTCTGGCAGGCGCATCACAGAAACTACCCTGCTGAGTCGACGCCCTTTGCTGATTCCGCAGGGAAAAACCAGCAGGACGGCTGAGCAGAACTATGCTGCTACAGCGTATTTATAATCGTCGGCGATTATAAGTTTTCCATCTGTTTTACGAGCAGACAGAACCTCGGCATGCTACTTTGAGCTTCTATATCCCCGTCGAATCCGTTTCACCCCCCTTGTTAAAATTGAAAATTGAAGAATTAAGAATTGAAAATTGAAACACTTTAAAACCTGTTTCAGTTCAGCTAGCGTTTTCGCATTCAGGAAGGTGATTGACAAGCATTTGAACAATTCATATAAAATTCAAAGTGTTGCGGAGCGTAAAATTACGATTTGTCTGAGTCGCCGTAGGCGGCGAGTTTTGTAATTTAGCAGAGCATCCTGTAGAATTTAATTGATTGTTCGACCAGCGCCGGAAATCACCTTTTTACCTTTTTCTGTACTCTCTTTCGATCTCTCTATCTGTCTGTTTCTTCTTGAGATCAGCCCGCTTGTCATACTGTTTCTTGCCGCGGGCCAGGGCCAGCTCTATTTTCACTTTCCCATTAGGTATAAAATAAGTCTTCGTGGGGATTAAGGCAAATCCTTTTTCCTTTACCTTGCCGGTGAGCTTTTTTATTTCCCGTCTGTTGAGCAGGAGCTTGCGCGTGCGCAAGGGGTCTGCCTGAATGTTAGTGGCGTGGGTGTAGGGTGATATATGGAAGTTATAGAGCCAGACCTCGTCCTTTTCAATTGCGGCGTAGCTATCCCGCAGGTTCGCCCTCCCGGCCCGAAGCGATTTGACCTCAGGGCCTGTGAGCACAACTCCTGCTTCTATGGTCGACTCAATGGAATAGTCATGGAAGGCTTTCTTGTTGGTACAAACAATTTTTTTGGACACCGTTTTCTTTTATAACACGCGTTGGTTAATGGCAGTTGCGCAAACCTTGCTGCAATCGTAAAAAGTATCGCAGCCGGCAACAGGGCCTAATAATAATGAATAGGTTAAAGGCGAAAGACCTTTTCGAAGTCTAGGCTTATCTACGATACCGACAAACCTGCTGTTCTGCACGTTATTCGCCGGTTGCCCGCATAACTTCCTGGTAGGTTGTGACCCCCTGCTGCACCTTGTCCCAGGCATCCTCCCGCAAGGTTTTCATGCCTTCCTGCTTGGCAACCTTGATGAGTTCCGAACTGGGCTCATTGGCCACCACCATTTTTTTCAACCTGTCTGACATGGGAAAAATCTCAAAAATGCCGCAGCGCCCCAAATAGCCTGTACCCCTGCACTCTTTACACCCCTTGCCCCGCAGCAAGGTATACTCATCCTTGCTTGCCGGAAAATCAAACCCGCGCAGCACCTGCCCCTTTATGGTAAACTTTTCAGTACAGTGGGGACAGATCTTGCGCACCAACCGCTGAGCCATGGCGCCCAGGAGGGTCGAGCTGAGCAGAAAGGGCTGCACGCCAAGGTCTTCGAGGCGTGTAATGGCGGAAATGGCATCGTTCGTATGCAGGGTGGAAAAGACAAGATGGCCGGTAAGGGCCGCCTGAATAGCGTAACGGGCAGTATCCAGGTCCCTGATCTCGCCAATCATTATGATGTCGGGGTCCTGGCGCAGAATATTGCGCAAAATCGTGGCAAATGTAACATCGATTGATGACTGCACAGCGATCTGGTTGAAATCCTCGTGCACCATTTCCACAGGATCTTCCACGGTGATGATATTTTTTTCCGGCGTGGCAATACACTTTAAAGTGGAATAAAGCGTTGTTGATTTGCCGCTGCCTGTGGGACCTGTCACCAGGATGATGCCATGGGGCGCACCAAGAAAACTGTTGTAGACCTTGAGGCTTTCCGGGGAAAAACCGATATGGGACAGATCCTGGAACATGATGTCAGGGTCAAGAATCCGCATGACCGTCTTCTCACCAAAGGCCACCGGAATAGTGGAAACCCTGATCTCGGCATCCTTGCCATCGTGGCTTACCTTGATACGGCCGTCCTGGGGCCGCCTTTTCTCGGCAATATCCAGGCGCGAAAGCGTCTTGACCCTTGATACAATGGCCGGGTGCACCACCTTGGGCAGGTTGTAGATGGTATGCAGAACCCCGTCAATCCGCAGCCGCACCATGCTTGTCGTGCGCTTCGGTTCAATATGTATATCGCTGGCCCGTTGCGCAAAGGCGTAATTGAACATGTGGTCCACTGCACTTTTTATATGCTGGTCCGAGGAGGTGATCTCCTTGGCCGAGGATATCTTGACGTACTGCTCCAGGTTGCCAAGGTCGACCAGCGGTCCGGCCATGTGATTTTCCGCTGCAGTAATAGAGGTCTGGAAGCCGAAAAATTCGGCCAGCATTCTGGCGATATCAGACTTTGTACTGAGATAAGCCTTGATCTTTATCTGGTTGGCGCGCTCAATATCCTCCAGGGCCTGTCGTTTCGCCGGTTCATAGATGGCAACTTCATAGACCCCGTTCTTGATGTCAAAGGGCAGCAAAAGGTGCTTGAGGGCAAATGACTTGGGAATGGTCTTGGTGACCAGATCCAGGTCAAGCTCGAGAGGATCGAGCTTTTTAAAGGGCATATTCAGATCTTTTGCCACTGCCTGCATTATGATGTCCTCTGAGAGTCCCTGGTTTTTGCTGCCAGGGATCTCAAACTGCAGGGAGACAATGATGTCCACCACGTCAGGTTGATTCAGGGGTGTTTTTCTGCGGTCATCAGCCCTGCGGCCGCTGCCAAGCTTTCTGAGCAGAAGCTGGCGCTGCGGCTCCTTTTTCATCAAAAATATCTTCACCTGCTCCGGTGTAAGCAGCTTATTCCCGGTCAGCAGATCAAGCAGATATTTTTCATTATCCAGAAAGTTCATAGTTGTCGTTGGCAGGGGAATTAGTCTTATTAAAGCAGTCAAGCCGCCGCAGAATGCCTGCGGCGGCTTGACCGGGATGCGTGTGCATCACCCTGTTGAAGGTTCCCCGGCAAGCTGCTGAAAACATAGTACAAAGAGCTGCGGATTACAAGCTCTCTTGGCTGCCGTGGGCTTTTCTGCTTGAGCCAACTCAAGCCTTAGCGTTTACTGTTCAATATCGCGCCATTTAATGCGGCCGCTCTTGACATGCTTGCTCGGCAGGTTCGGCTGCGGTATCTCAACAATCTGCCCCACACTGGTCTGGACAAAGGCCTTGCCGCCTGGCCCCTCACCAACATGGATATTGGGTGTTGTTGAAAGCCCCTTGCCAAGATACATCCTGTCCGGATTTTCTTGTCGTGGTCTATCGGCTACATCAACGGTGCCGAATACGTCCTGCACCCAGGCTGTGCCTGTGCGGTAATAGACACCGTACAGGTAGCCGAGCCCCTCAGCCAAGCAGATATCTTCATACGGCGTATAGGTTGTATAGGAAAGCAGACCACCCAATAGAGCTGCCTGGCCAAGGTTTCTCTCCCTGGTATCAGGAATATCCCTCTTCCAGCCGTCTGTCCCCAGCGTTCCCACTCCGCACCTGAAAGAAGTCCCGGAAATGGTATTAACCAGATCCCTGAAAGACCGTGTCCCGCCTAATCCGCCGTCTGCTACAGGGATAACCGTCTCCGGCAGACAGTCCGTATCTGAGTATTCGTAGATATCATCTGTCGGATCCAAAGGAGTACCGTTGTCGCTCACGAGTGTGCCAGTATCACCATTACAGATCAGGGTGTCTGACTCATCCTGCGAAAGCGTTGCCAGTACCCTGATGTCGCCCACAGGCAGCAATCCCAGCTCCCCGCGAGGACTGACAACCGGATCTGTAGTAAACGGGGATATTGCCGTTATCTGCGCCGGATCGTTTGTAATGGAATCCGGCAGAAAGAGGGGCGGATCGATATTTGAGACCTCGGCCCAGGAAAGCGTATGGCAGTCGCTACTATAGATATCAAGCGGCTCCCTGATGCCGTAAAATGTCTGGGTCGCGTTACTGCTGGCATCGCTTTTGTCAAGCTTGTCAAAAAAGCGGCCTGTACCGAAATAGACCCAGAAATCAGTGCCGTCTGTACCTACTGTCGGTGCCGCAACAATCGGTTTATCGGCATCCAGAAGCGGGGCAAGGTACCATTCAGACGGTTGTGCGAGCCCCTGCAAACTGTTACACTCTTTACGGGTTACCAGCCTGTACATCTTGCCGCCCCAATCACCCCAGGTGCCGGATACGGTACCGAAATAAACGACATCTGCGAGATAATTCGCCTCAATCTGCATATCCACGGTGATCGTATCCGAGACAAAGCTGTTCAAATCAGGAAGTGTAAAGGTCCCGAATCCTTTACTTTCGTCGAAGGGAAATCCTTGAGTATCAGGTACGTCGTTCCAGGGGCGGATACGAGTATCTGCCGCAGGCGCTGCTGCAGGAATACGCATATTTTTCTTATCATCTCCCGCAACTCTGGAAACAAGGCGGTCAAGGGGTATGACACTGACAGAACCATTTTGATCGCTGGTGCCGTCAAGCTCGGTGGGGCCGCTGCCAAGAATCAGGTACCACATTGAAATCTCAGGGTCGTCAAAGAGGTCATTATCACAGTCTGTGTCTAGTTGACTAACATCCTCATCCCTGGTTTTCATGGGCACCATGGTTGAAATAACCGTTGTGTAGCCTAATTCCACTTCAAGACTTTCAGTTACATCACCATCTGAATCAACATCTGCTTTGTCTATGGTCTTGGTGAATTCACCCAGTAATGTAGGTGGTGTTTCCGGGTTTGTTATATCCATAACAAAATAGGCCGAGGTAAACTCCCGGTTGTCAAGAGGATACTCCTCTACACCATCATCATTATAATCGCTTGGCCATACCTTGGATCCTCCAAAGCGCATGCCGCCGACCAGGATGGTGCCC
>JAHEID010000040.1 GCA_024639555.1 Deltaproteobacteria bacterium | reverse complement strand
TATTCTGACCACGCAAGGGATTCAGGCCGGCGCTGCGCTTGCCGAGATTGCCGGTCATAAGCGCTAGATTGGCCAGGGCTTTAACATTGTCAGTTCCTGATGTATGCTGGGTTATACCCATTGTATAGTAAATAGCGGCTCGCTCGGCAGAGCCATAAATTTTTGCCGCTTCTTCAATATCCCCTGCGGGAACGCCGGTTATCTTCTCAGCCCATTCCGGAGTACATTCTGCAACTGCTCCGGCAAGGGCCTCGAAATTCTCTGTTCTCGTCTTGATGAAATCCTGATCAACAAGATTATCACGGATAATGACATGGCAGAGACCGTTGATCAGCGCTGCATCGGTACCGGGTTTCTGGCTCAACCATAATCTGGCATGGTCAGCAAGCTTGATGCGGCGGGGGTCTGCCACAATTATCTCAGTCCCGTGATTTTTGGCTGCCTGCTGCATTCGCAAACCGATTACCGGGTGGGTTTCAGTCGTGTTTGAACCGATAACCAGCATTGCGTCAATATCTTCAATACCTCTAATATCATTACTCATCGCTCCGGAACCCAGCACCGTGACTAGACCAGTCACCGTGGGGCTGTGTCAGTAACGGGCACAATGATCAATATTGTTGGTGCCTATCCGCTGGCGGAAGAATTTCTGAAATACGTAATTCTCTTCAGTGGTGCATCGTGCTGAAGATAAACCTGCAAAAGCATCCGGGCCTTTGTCCGCAAGAACATCTCTGAAATTTTCAGCCACAAAATCAAGGGCCTCACTCCAGCTGACCGGCTCCAGTGGATCGCCCTTTTTTCTGCGCATAAGTGGCGTTTTGAGCCTGTCCGGATGGTTGATGAACGCATGACCGAACCGCCCTTTAACGCAGAGGTCCCCGTAATTGGGAAGCTTATCGGGATTGGCCGTTACCTCCATGAGAGTATTGCCCTTTACTTTCAGCTCGAGCTGGCAGCCTGTTCCGCAATAAGGACAGGTGGTCCGCACTTTTTCAAGGGCTTCATTGACCATAGGCACGATCTGCTCTTTCTTGTTGAGCGCACCGGTGGAGCAGTTATCAACACACTTGCCGCAGGAAACACATTTCTCGTTGAACAGCAGGGTAATGGACTCGGCCCTGCCCTTCTCATCAAAGCCCGAGGCCGAAAGCTCCAGGGCTTCATATTCGCAGGAATTCAGACAGCGCTGGCAGAATATGCACTTGTTCAGATCAACGACTATTGCCGGATGGGACGTGTCCTTTTCATAGAGAGGCTTTTTACCCATACCGGTCTTGTTGAGATTGATATCATTCTCAATGGAGAGTTTCTTAAGGTCGCAGCGGTCAAAAGCAGTGCAACCGCAGGAAAGACAGCGTTCAGCCTCCTTTACGGCCATTTCCTTACTGAAACCGAGCTTAACCTCGGCAAAATCACGCGCAACTTCCTGCGCCTGCCGTTGAGGCATTTTCTCACGCTGCGCGGAACTCACTCCTGTAAAAGTTTGCGGGTCAACATCCTTGAAAGATTTACCGCGGGAAAAATTAAAACGGCTTTCACCTGCCTCTTTCTCCACTCCCATCATCTGGGCATGAATATTTTCCGCCGATCTCCTGGCACCAACAACTGCCTGAATTACGGAACGAGGTCCACTGGTCGCGTCACCAGCCGCATAGATCCCGTCAAGATTGGTTAAAAAAGTTCGAGGGTTTGCATTGATATTCCCCGCCGGGCTTAATGCAAGGGATTCCTCAAGGGAACCGCCGGTAAAACCATCTTTCGTTGCCATTTTCCCCATTGAATAGATCACCGTATTAACCTGCAGGTGCGTGTTCGAGCCGGGAATCTCTACCGGATTTCGCTTGCCCCGCTTGTCAGGTTCTCCGAGTTGCTGGCGGATAAGTTCAATAACCAGTCCGCTGTCTTTTGCAGCAATCTCTACCGGTGAAGCCATATCCAGAAACTTGACGCCTTCGCGTTCGGCATCTTCAATATTTCTTTGATGAGCCGGCATTTCCTCTTTGGGCCGGGGATAAATAATGGTCACCTCGTCCACGCCTGATCTGATGAGCGCCCGGGCAGTTTCTACGGCGATATTGTTGCCACCGAGAACAGCAGCCCGTTTGCCATAATCAACATCTTCACCGGTGGTTGTCTTTTTCAGGAATTCGGATGCCCCCATGACACCTGGCAGAGATTCGCCCGGGATGCCAAGAGGTTTATCCACCGGGTTGCCGATGGCAATGAGGATCGCATCAAAACCCTGATCCTTAAGATCCTGCAGGGTATAATCAACACCCCATTTCTGGCCGAGTTCCACATTGATACCCAGCTGCAGCAGTGTATTTATTTCATAATCCAGAACAGCCTTGGGAATCTTAAATTCCGGGAAACCATAACGCAGCATGCCGCCCAGCTTTGATTCAGCTTCGTAGACGGTTATTTCGTGTCCTTTTCTGGCCAGGAAATAGGCACCTGTCAAACCGGAAGGCCCGCCACCGATCACCGCCACTTTCTTGCCGGTAGAAGGATCTCTGGGGATTCTCAGATCAATGCTGTTGGCCATGCACCAGTCCGCCACAAAACGCTTGAGATGATTGATTGCAATGGGCTCTTCCACCAGCATACGGCGACATTTTGTTTCGCAGAAGCGGGGGCAGACCCTGCCCACAGAAAAAGGAAAAGGATTGCGTTCCATGACCAGGCGCAGGGCCTCTTCGTACTGACCTTTGGCCACATGGGCTATATAGCCCTGCACATTGATCTGGCCCGGGCAGGTAAGATTGCAGGGTGCCTTGCAGTCGCCGAAATGGGTTTCAGCAAGAATGGCCAGCCGTTCACTGCGCAGTTCCTTTAACGTTTCCGAATCAGTGCTGATACGCATACCATCCAGAATCTTCGTATCACAAGCACGTAGCGGGGTTTCATTTCCCTCCACCTCAACAACACAGAGTCCGCAGGGATTTTCTCCATTTTTCCCCCTGACATGACAGAGTGTGGGAATATAAATTTCCGCCCGTTCTGCTGCTTCAAGGATTGTAATAGACTCCTGGGCTGTTATTTCCATTCCGTTTATTGAAATTTTCATTATTCTCGCTCCGATCAGTTGAGACAGCTGCGAGGAATACGCCGCTGTAGTTTAATGGATAATTTTGCGACACTACCATACTAACAAAAGATTTTTTTTAAAATCAACTTTTATTGGGTATAAATACCTAATTTTATCCCGCCGATGTCGCATAAAAAGGATCATTTTTATGATATGTTCATTTTCTTTACTTGCATAAAGAAAACGAACCAAAAGAGACAACACTTGAAACAATGTCATAGAAGAAGACTCAACAGGGAACCTAACCCCCAAACCGTCAGCAGTTTAGTATGCTGACAAAAGAAAGTGCAGCCGTTCACTTGGTCAGCCTCCGGCAGACTCTCCTGCGCTGCTCATAAAGAATGGGCGACATCGGAAAGTCGCACCCCTTCAGGGGTGTTTATACCCCCTTGCGGGGTACTCCGCCGATTCGCTAATCCCTTCTTTATTCCGCTGCTCGGCTGCGTGAAATGGCTTAGAATCTTCCATGTTTAAACGGTTTTAGGGGTGTAAGCCCGTTCTGTGCCGCTGAGCATCGCAGCTGTTGACGGAAAATAACGCTGGACTTGTCTGAGCCGCCGCAGGCGGTGAGTTTTCAGCGTTCCCGTCAACAGGGAGAAGTACCCCGCAAGGGGGTATAAACTTCAGTGAGCCCGAAAGGCCGGCACAGTCGGGTGCCCTTTTCTTGCTCCTTCTTTTTGGCAAGCTGCCTGTCAATCGTCGTTCGTTTTGTAGAACGACACTCGTCGGCAGTTTGGTATGCCGACAAAAGAAGGAGGTATATAATAAAAAGGATCATTTTTGACTTCGCCAACTTACAGTCACTTACCCGGATAACAGCACCTGAAAACACAGGAGGATTTTACAAAAAAAGCCTTCCCGGGCCGGGAAGGCTTTTTCAAAACGAAAGAAATAATTCTTTGAACTGCGACAGGGTAATATCGCTGGGGATTCCTGTCTTACAGGCCCTTTTTCTCGAACCAGCGGAACAGCGCAAGAACTCCTGCTATAAAAATTATTACCACCAGCCAGCGATTCACACCGATAAGCTGCGGTATGGTGAGATAGCCGTAATTTCCCAAGTTAAGGACATTTTTCATAAGGAACGGATAGGTCTCAGCATACAAACCCGCGCCGACTATCATGCCGAGAATACCCCAGAGCGCATCCCAGCGGCCCTCACCCAGTGCACCTCCCTGAGTGCCGGGACAATAGCCCAATAATCCCCATCCGAGACCGAAAAGCATGCCGCCTGTGATATTTTCACCTAATACCAGCGGTTTATACAAAAGCTGCACAAGGCCAAAAGTATCAAAAAAATGGATGCCCACCATACCGACTATGATGGCAGACATCATGAATTTAATGATGGTCATGTCCTGAAAACGCAATGCTCCTATCTGCTTATCATAGCGAACAACCCTTCCCTTCTGCAGCAGGAAGCCGAAAAGAATACCGGTTAAGAGTCCATAAATAAGCATTCCCATTACTTGTTACCTCCACTGTATAGGAGCCGGGTCATAATAATGCCGCCGACAAAGAAAAAGATCATGGCGATGAGACCGCTCACGGCAAGTTGGATTATCCCGGACAAACCATGACCGCTGGGGCAGCCGTCGGCCAGTCTGGCGCCAAACATAGCGATTATGCCGCCGATAAAAGCAACAATTCCCCTTTTTACGGGACTTGTGCCGAAACGCTCAGCCCACATATCAGGAACTCCCTGCAACTTGAAAGAACCAGACCAGACTGATGCAATAAGGGAACCCACAAAAATCCCGATGACAAACATGAGCTGCCAGTCAAGTTTTGGGAGGTACCGGATAAAATATTCCAGTTGGGCCACCCGTTCCGGTCCAGTCAGCTTTCCCAGCATTCCCGCAGAACGTACAAATGAAGTGGATGCGCCGAAAAACTGCCCTGTCCACATCACGGAAACAATAATGACCAGACCGCTTAGGCCGCCTGCAATATAGGGACTCCAACTCCCCTCATCCTTATTTCCTAGTTCCATATTCATCCTCCAGAATTTATAATATATAGTTCATAAAATTTACTTTTTAACAGGATTAATTATTACCGCATAGGGCTCCGCTCCTACTGAATATTGTTTTCACCTTGTAATTACAACCTGCCCTAAAACACCATAAAACACCAAAAAACAAGGCACAACAACATTTAATTAACGACTGTTAACTTTCTTCTTGACAAAGAAATAATTCTTTTTTAATTATAGTTAACATTATGAACGATGTCAACTCAACAATTGATGTCCGGGTTTTAGAGTACCAGGCGAACAAACTGCAGGAATTGATCAGTGAACTGCACAACTGCTGCAAGGAACGTTATTCTGATGAGGCAAAAGCCTTTAGAATGCCCCAGGCAGAGCTCAGGTGCCTCATGCTTTTTGAAGGCCACAAGTACCTGACCGGCATCCAGATAGCAGGGCTGCTTGAAGTTGCAAAAAGCAGGGCCACTGTCATAATTGAAAATCTTGATAAAAAGGGCCTGGTGCAGAGATCTCAGGACCCGAATGATGCCCGTGTCAAGCTCATCAACCTCACTCCGGCAGGCCAGCGAAAGGTTCGGGAAATTGAGGAGTTTTTGTTTTCTCTCCACCAGCAGCTTCTTGGCCAGATTGATCCTGCCCAGCGCACTGGTGTCATAAACGCTTTGGAAACCCTGCGTTCTTCGATGGAAGCCGTTAAGGCGCAATTATCTTAAATACAGATCATAAAAATACAGATAAATAATAATCTTTGAGGAGGAAAACCTTATGAGTGAAGAAAAACCCAAAAGAATGTCAATTATTGCTTCCAAGGGAGCCCTTGACATGGCATATCCGCCGTTGGTTTTAGCATCCACTGCTGCTGCCATGGATGTTGAGACCATGATATTTTTCACCTTTTATGGCGTGGATATCGTCAACAAGCACAAATATGCAAATTTGAAAGTTGCCCCCATCGCCAATCCTGCCATGCCGTCTCCTGTCCCCATGCCGAACATTCTCGGCATGCTGCCCGGTATGACCGCATTGGGCACAATGATGATGAAATCCATGATGGGCAAGATCAACTGGCCGTCCATTCCTGAAATGGTTGAAATGTGCCTTGAAATGGATGTTAAAATGGTTGCCTGTACACCAACCCTGGAAATGACAGGTGTAACCCAGGCTGATCTTATCGAAGGAGTTGAAGTCGGCGGAGCAGCAGATTACCTCGATTTTGCCCTGGACGGAAATATAAACCTGTTTGTTTAATTCACTGAAATAGATTAAAGCACAAAACAACATTACATGAAGAAGGAGAATTACGATGGCTGATATTAGCATAACCCCGGATGAAATTGCAGATCTCAAAGGTCTGAACTGTCCAATGCCTGTTTTGAAAACCAAAAAGGCCCTGGACAAAATCGAAGGCGGCAAGATCCTGCAAGTCGATCTTACCGACGCCGGCTCCAAGTCAGATCTGCCGGCCATGATCAAAAGAACCGGCAATGAACTGCTGGAAATGACAGAAGCTGAGGGTGTATACACCTTTTATATCAGAAAAAAACAATCTTAATTTTTATATCGAGGGGAGGGTGGTGCCGGCAGCAGGAAATTCCGGCACCGAGGAATTTTTTTACAACTCATACAAAGAGGAGTTAAAAGGAGATGAAGCAAAAAAAACGTATCGGATTAAGGAACCTACTGCTCGGCTCTGCAGCAGTTATGGCCGCCGGTTTACTGGTTGCCAATGATGCCAACGCCACCAACGGCTATTTTGGTCACGGCTACAGCATCAAGAATAAGGGCATGGCCGGTGCCGGTGTGGCTGCACCCATGGATGCAATGGTGCCTTCCACAAACCCTGCCGGTCTCACCGAGGTCGGCAACAGGCTTGATCTTGGCTTGACGTTTTTCAGCCCCAGAAGGGAGTACAATGTTGACAATGCCGGTGGCTTGTTAGCTCCAGGCACTGTTGAGAGCGATTCAGAATATTTCTTTATTCCTTCAGTTGGCTGGAGTCACCAACTCAATGACCGGAGTGCCGTCGGTATTGCAGTGTACGGCAATGGCGGCATGAACACGGATTACCCACCGGTGGGAGGATTTGGTACTTTCGGTGTACCATCAGCTGAAACCGGTGTTGACCTCATGCAGCTCTTCATAGCACCTACATTAGCGACCAAGCTTGCCTACGGGCACTCCCTGGGTGTTACACCGATCATTGCAGCCCAGTTTTTTGAAGCAAAGGGTTTGGCATCATTCGGCAGTTTTGGCGGATTTGGATTTGACGTATCAGCCGATGACACGAAACTTACCAACAACGGCCATGATTCATCCCTTGGTTTTGGCATGAGGGTCGGCTATTTGGGCCGGATCACCGAGCAGATCAGCGTCGGGTTTTCCTACCAGTCAAAGATCTACATGGATGAATTTGACGACTATGCCGGCCTTTTTGCCGAGCAGGGTGATTTTGACATCCCGGCCAACTGGACCGCCGGTATTGCTGTCAAACCTATCCCGGAAGTAACTGTTGCCTTTGATGTCCAGCGCATCTATTACAGCGGTGTCAAGTCCATTGCCAATCCTTTTCAGCCGGCTATGGGGATGGCATTTATGGGCGACCCGGACTCACAATTGGGGGCTGATAATGGCTCGGGTTTCGGCTGGGATGATATGACCGTGTTCAAGATCGGCCTGCAATGGGCCCGTTCCGACCAGTGGACATACCGTTTCGGGTATTCCTACGGAGATCAGCCAATAGATGCAAGTGAAGTCCTGTTCAACATCCTGGCACCAGGCGTTATCGAGCAGCACGCGACCTTTGGCCTCACCTATACCTTTGCCAATGCAAGCGAACTCGACTTTTCTCTTACATATGCTTTAGAAGAAGATGTAACAGGTGTGAACCCCTTGACCGGTTTTGAGAATATTACACTCACCATGAGCCAGTGGGAAGTCGGTCTCGGCTATTCCTTGAAGTTTTAATAAAACCCTCTCCGGGGGATAACACCCCCTTCTTATACCCTTGGGGGGCGTTTTGTAAACGCCCCCCCTTTTATTTAAAGCGGTTTCTTACCATACCATTTTACAACCTATCTGAATTATTGAGGAGGATCAGCAAATGATTCGGCAAAAAACAAAAATTTCTTTTTTTATCATGCTTCTGGTCATGTCCATTTTTTCCGGGGCCCAGGCTGAAGTGCTCAAACCTTTTGTGCTTGGCAAAACCCCTCCGGGAAACATGACGGAGGTAGTGGAATATGCCAAGGCACAGCTTACGGATCAGGGTTTCACCATTGTCGGCAGTTATGTACCCTACCCCGCAGCCACTGTCATCTGTGCCAGCCACCCTGAGTTAAGCGCTGCTGCTGCCGAGGCAGAAAACGGCGGCTTCGGTGCGGCCCAGAGAGTGGCAATAACAGATGTCAACGGCACCCTGCAGCTTTCCTACATGAATCCCGCTTACCTGGGTACAGCATATGGACTTGGCAAACTGGAAACCGTTTCCGCAAAACTTGCGGCAGCTCTGGGGCGTGAAGAGGAATTCGGGTCCAAGGGCGTTAAGGAGGAGAAACTGGTACCCGGCAAATACCATTATAAGATAATGATGCCCTATTTTGATGACGTTCACAAACTCAATACCTTTGCCGATTATGAAACGGCCATACAAGCAGTGGAAGCGAACCTGGCAGCAGGAAAAGGCGGCACCATGAAGGTTTACCGGATCGACCTGCCAGGCAAAGATGTCTCAGTTTTCGGTGTTGCCATCCCGCAGGGTGATGGACCCAACGAAGGTCGTAAAGACACAGACATTGAGATCATGAATATAATTGATTACAAGGAGATCCGCTCAACACCTTATCTGCCTTATGAGATAATGGTGCAGGGTAATGAGGTTATTGCCCTGGAAAGCAGGTTCAGGATCGCTGTCCACTTTCCTGATACAAAAATGATGGGAAGTCATGGATTTACGGCAATAATGAGTTCTACAAAGGGTATCAGACTTGCCCTTGAGGCAGTGGCCGGCAAATAAAATTTATATCAAACCATAATTGCATAAAAAAACCGCCCATATCAGGCGGTTTTTTTATTTTTACAGAAAGGGTCCCAACACAATTATTTTTGTTTTTTATTGCCATTTCACGCAACCGAGCAGCGGAGAAAAAAGCTGATAAACGACTCGGCTGAGTACCCCAAAGGGGTACGACATTCCGAGGCGTCTGCTTTTTGCGAGCAGCACCCCTCAAAGGGGTATAAACTTCGGGTATTCCGCTAAAAGCGAAACAAGTGATTGGCTGCCCTTTTTGGTTCGTTTTTTGGCAAGCAAATACGAACAATAATTAACATTTTAATATATATCCCTTCTTTTTCTTTGCTTGCCCACAAGAAAAAGAAGCAAAAAGAAAGGGCACTCCGCTGTCCTGTCCGCCTACGGCGGATACCTTGCGCTTCTCACTGTTGACGGGACGCTGGAAACTCGGCTCCGCCTCAGACATGCCAGCGTCTTATTCCGCCAACAGCTGCGATGCTCAGCGGGACAGAATGGAGCCCCAAAAACAAACCACACTAGGTTTTTAAAAACTATTTCACAAAGCCAAGTATTAAAAATTTAAAATAATGACCAACAAAATGATATAAAAAAGCCGCCTGCAATAGGCGGTTTTTTTATTCTCTCCCAAAACAACTAGCGAGCTAAGGTTGGTGTTTATGCAAGGAAGAACGAATTTCGCTATACTACAGGTATGCGAAATTCGTGATGACACAGCAGAAACACCAAACCTAGCTCGCCTTACACAAAAAGATCCTCCCCACCAAGAGAATTCACCAGAATCATCGTCGGCATCTCATCAACAAAGGACCTGTAACGATCATGCCATTCGGCCTCTTTGCCCATTTCCGGCAACTCGAATCCAAGAATAACACAGGTGGCATCTGCTGAATGTTTATGAAGAATTCTGGAAAAGGATGCTTCCTCTAGAACCACCTCCACATCACCCTCTACCCGGGCCAGATCCATTAATTTCTGCAGAGCCTGTTCCGCCGGTTCGCGCCCGGCTTCATTTTTCACAACACGCATAATCCGGATTCTCGTGTTGGCCCATTCCCAGTTCTCGGATATCAGGAAAGCAAGGAGCAGCATGAGAGCTCCGTTTTTCTGACCCCGCCACCATATATCAATTCTTTTTTTACCCTCCGGTTCAGGCATTTCCTTAGTTTCAACGATTGCCAGGCTCATGCCGAGTGAAGAGGCTCTTCTTAATTCATTAAGATATGTCTGCCGGCTCTCCATTTTACCGGACCATCCCAAAACAGCCATGTTGGGCCGAATAGGGCCGATGGCTGTTGCCTGCAGCAACATGTTTATGCCATACTCAAGTTTTTGAGCTGCAACCACTACCGGAAAGGCGGCATAATTCTTCTCATTGCAGAACTGGGTCAGCTGCTGCATTGCCGCCGGCCTCCGCGGCGCAAGTTCAACTACATCCCCGACCAGCACGTTGGCCAGGTATACGATACCCCGCTTTGATTCCATCCAGGCTGCATAGGCAACAATTTCCTCTCGTGCCATGGGATTCCCTGAGAAAACAAGAATATTGGGGCGCCAGTTCTTCGGATCTTCAGGCATGCGCCGGAGCCGCAGAAGATTGTTTCGGGTCTGTTTGTAAATGAAGCCCCGGCGGGCATCACCAAATGCTGCAATAAGCCGCCGGGCTTTCAGATACCAGAGCAGTGCCATAATAATAATAATGGCGATGAGGGCCGCCTTCCAGTTGATCAGAACAGTGACCACCACACACCCGATGCCTCCCAGCAGGGCTGTCCACCAGTGAAAATAAGAAAATTGCGGCCGGAATGAAGGGTTGCCGCCAAAATCCTCAATAAAGGCCGCCAGGTTGATCATGCCGTAACTGTAAAGAAAAAACATGGTAATGAGCGCGGCGACTCCGTTTAAGGCTGCACCGCCCGCTTCGTTGCCGGCCCAGAGAAGCACACCGGTGGTTATTGCGAGAGTCAGTAATAAAGCGCTTCTCGGCTCATCTCCTCTCCTGCTCCCCCTGGCAAAAAAATGCATAAAGTGCAGTATCCTGTCGCGGGATATGGCCTGCAGCACCCGCGGCGCACCAAGGTAACTGCCGACAGCTGAGGAAAGAGTAGCTGCTACCACACCGAGCGTAACCAGTATAGACCAACCGAAAAGGGCATTATCATGCAGCAATTCGTAAGGGGTCGTTATCAGGGCATTTCTGTCATAGGCCCCGCCGCATAAAATTATCTGTGTAATATAGACAAGAAAACCGACACCGACAGCCGCAAGAGTCCCGCGGGGTATACTGCGCCCGGGATCTTCAAGGTCACCGGACATATTGACCCCTGCAGCAATGCCGGTTACCGCGGGAAAATATATGGCGAAAACAACCCAGTAACTGAAAAGAGGAGCCGTTTTATCCTCGAGGTGAACAGGGGTATATTGCGGGTTCAGGTTCTGCTGCAGGGTGGTGAATGAAAAGTTCTGCAGAGCCCCCCCCAAAAAGGCGATGATGGCCAGGAAAAGAAAGGCCATGATGATAAACTGAATTTTTATGGCCCAGCCTGCACCAAAATAAACAAGCCCGAAAAGGACCAGGGCTGTGCCCAGGGTGATAACCTGAAAATACGGAACAAGCACGGGATAAGAACGGACAATGGCTTCGGCAAATCCGAGAATATAAAACGGCACTGACAGAGCCAGGGCAAAAAACAATGCTATTCCTATGGCACCGCCGAACTCGACACCCAGCACTCTGGAGATCAGAAAATAAAACCCGCCGCCGCGCACCCGCATATTCGTGCTTATTGCAGCGACGGAAAATGTTGTTGTAAGGGTGATACTCTTCGCGATGAGGAGTATTGAAAAAGCGCCCAGAACTCCTGCCTGCCCGATAACAAAGTTGGCCCGCATGAACATTATGACGCCGAGGATGGTGAGTATGGCCGGCGTAAACACACCGCCGAATGTACCGAAGCGGTTTCGCGTCGTGTCTTGTTTTGATGGGTCAGTCATGTCTTCTCCGGAGCAATTGCATGTTACTATATCATTCCTTTTGCTGAATTCTGAGGACGCCGCTCTCTCTTAAATATGCAATAATTTCACGGGGCACATATTCCAGCGTCAGGATCTCATCAACGGTTATCTCGTGGGCCTTAAGCCGGTCTAAGAGGCGATTGTGAAAACGCGACTCCGTCTTGGTCTGGTAATAATCGCGGTACACCAGGGCAGAGCCGAGTATTGCAATAACTGCCATCATCACCCAGAAAACCGCATGGCTGATCTCTATGTGAAAGCCTTCAAGCAGGAGTTTGGTGCCTACGAAAAAAATAAGCTGGCAGGTAAGATCCTCCAGTTTTGGCAGCTTCTCCAGCATACGGATAAAAAAACCTGCGGCAAAGTGAAGGAAAATGACCCCCATGATGCCTGCCAACCGGATTATTATGAGCTTATTACTCATAAGCCACTGCCAGAATGATGAGAAGGTTTATTATCAGGTGACCAGTCAGCATGTTTGACTTGCTCTCCCTTTTACGTAAAAATGGTTAGAATGCTTGCCCTCCGTTGTCAAGGGATAAACAGGTGTCGCATGTGAAAACATTGTTACACACTTTATTCTTTTCCTGCTGGCATGACAATATCTTGGTCTGTTAAATTACAACCCTACTGCAAAGCGCTTCGTAAAAAAAACGTTCCAGGTGATACCTTGAAGATAAGTTGCATAATTCCTACCAAAAATCGCTGCCACATGATTCTTGAAGCCATAGAAAGCGTCATGCGGCAACAGTTTTTCGGGGTAGAAATAATAGTCGTTGATGACGGTTCAACAGATGCTACGCTTGCTGAAGTCAATGACCTGTTCCCGGATATTATTACCATAAAGCGCCATGGCCTCGGCCCGGGCCGGGCCCGCAATGCAGGTGTTGCAGCGGCAACGGGCGACATACTCATGTTCCTCGATTCTGATGATCTCTGGCTGGACAATCATGTACAGAAGCTTGTAAATGTTTTAAACCGTGGTTTTCAGGTTGCCTATGGTGTTGCACAAACCCGGCATGAGGCGGGCGGTACGGATTTCCTCATACCGGAAAATGGTGCGGGCCCTGAGGGGGACTGTTTTCATGCCCTGCTGCGCTGGTGTTTTCTTGTGCCCTCCGCCATGGCTCTGCAACGAAAGACTTTTCGGCAAATCGGCGGGTTCGCATCCCTTTCCTGTGGTGAAGACTGGGTTTTCTTTCTCAGGCTCGCCGCTCAATTCCCCTTCGGCTTCGCAGGACCTGAGCCGATTAGTTTAAGAAGGCTGCACCCGGGCAGTCTCTGTTTTTTAAGTGACAAGAGAAAACTTCTTGCTATGATCAGTCAAATGCTTACAGTTCTGGAAAGTGAGCCCCGGGCAACCAGGGCTCATTGCAACCATTTTAAAATGCTTCACGACTGGACTGCTCATAATATGGCACAGTGGTCAAGCGTACAGGATTGGTATCTGGCAATGCTGCAGGAGAAAATTATTTGAGCACCTTCATACCTGAAGATACACACCGGCAGGTCCTGGGCAGTTGCGTTGATGTTCCGGAAGAATCCCCATCCTTTCCGCTGCCGTTAAAAAAAGTCGGCATCTCTGGTAAAACTGTCTGGGTTCACCTGGTTGACAATAAAGGCGGTTGTATTCCCTTTAACGCCACAATTCTTGTCAATCTTGATGCCAACAGGCGCGGTATTCACATGTCAAGGATCGAGCAGGCGATAACCTCTCTGCATGCCAAGGAATTCAGCAGTCTGCCCTCATATGGAAAGCAGCTTGGAAAGCTTATTCTCAAAGCGCAGAATGCCCGCTGTCTGTCTCTTGAATTGACAGGCCTCCTGCCCTTAATCCAGCAGGCTCCTGTCAGCAAACTCGACTCAATTGACACAATTGAGGTCCTCTTCAAATTAGAGTTAGAAAAAAGCAAGGCCGGAATAACATTAAAAACAGGGGTGGGCGCAGGAGTGCATCATCTCACGGCCTGTCCCTGCACCCTTTCCTACAACGAGGTTCTCTTCAACCGTTTTAACGACCCCTGGCCGCAGGCTACCCATTCCCAAAGGTCGAAAACCCAGCTCCTGATCAGCCCTCCCGATCACGAACAACTCCCAACATTCCAGGATTTGACAGGCATACTTGCCAGTGTCCTGCATATATCCCAGGATCTCCTTAAACGGCCGGACGAAACCGAACTGGTTTTAAAAGCCCATAGATCTCCGCAGTTTGCCGAGGACACTGTACGGGAGGTGGCACGTGCTGCAGGAGAGAAATTTAGGGATACGCTGGGCCCGAAGACCCGGATCCAGGTTCATTCGCTCAGCCTGGAATCCATTCATATTCATGATGTGCAATGCTTCCTTGACACCGAATTGGGTGATATTCTCGCAACCCTGCTGGTAACAAAACAGGAGTAAAAACATGGCAGCAAATCCTATTGTGGCTGAAATTCCAGGCCTCTATAAAATTGTGGCCCTGCAACCTTTTCGGAAAACAGAGGGGGTCTCCTTTGATATTCTGCCCAAGAACCTTGTCCCCAGGGTCGATGCGGTGGACCGGGTCATCCACATGAACAGGGCCGTTTCCCCCGGACCTGTTGGCGATATCAGGGAACCCTGGTATATGCATCCTCATCAGGATGACAACCTTATTGTACTCCAGGGTGTTCGCCATGTAGAAATCTATACAAAAGCGCATGGCAGGATCGAATCATTTGTCATCACCCCGCAGCGCATTGAGCAGAACAACAGACTTTTATACGACGGCCCGGGCCTGCTTGTCTGGCCCAGAGGAGTGTTTCATCGTATAAAAAGCGGCGGGGAAGGCTCTGCTTCAATAAACCTCGCTACCCATTACGCTGGTCTTGACATGAAAACCAATTTCAATATTTACGATCTTGATATTGAAACAGGAACATTCAGGATGATCCGGCAAGGGCATCTTGACCAATCCATGTAACAACCGGTCCGGTCATGTGAGGCTAAAATGTCTATTATATATGTGAACTTGTGTTGAAGTTAGCCAGAGTCAACATTATGGTAAGGCCTCTGCACTCTGATATGCAAAGTAATTACACCTTTTCCCCGTCCACTGAATAGGACATTACTGCCTCATTGA
The DNA here is from genome assembly GCA_024639555.1 of Deltaproteobacteria bacterium. Classification (GTDB taxonomy): domain Bacteria; phylum Desulfobacterota; class Desulfobulbia; order Desulfobulbales; family BM004; genus BM004. Next base: position 1,724 of record JAHEID010000040.1, on the reverse strand, counting down.
AAACCTGTAATTTTCTTGAAAACATTAACATTACTAAATGTTATTATTTTCCTTATTTTCTTTTTGTTTTCTGTGTTAAGTTTGGTTTAATTATTTTTAAGATAGCAAGTATGGCAAAATCTCAATTTATGAAGATTTCTGTTAATCTAAGACAAAAGGGAGGGGAACATGATCCGTTGTATTGCTAAACCGCTTAGTCTTTTTTTAATTTTTTCTTTTCTATTATTTGATTTTACTGCCATTACTGCCAAAGCAGGGATTATAGGAACCGAGGCAGTAATTAATACTCTGCAAGGAGAAAAATCCCGTTCACGGATTACGGCTTTTTTAGATCGGCAGGAGGTACGAGAGGCTTTCAGGCAAAAAGGTATTGATCCTGCGCAGGCGAAAAATCGTGTAGCGAGCCTTACAGATCAAGAGATATCCCAGATATGCACAACTCTTGATCAACTCCCCGCTGGTGGTGATGGAATTGGGACAGTGGTTGGTGCTGTCGTACTCGTTTTTATTATCCTGCTCTTAACCGATATCCTTGGTTTCACAAATGTCTTTCCATTCGTAAATCGCACAAAATAAATTGGTACATATTTTTCATCAGGCCGGTGGCTGGGCTACCGGCCTGATACTTATAATTTTGCTATTTTCTTCTTCTGGCTGCAGCCTATGGCGCACAGACAGATTTCCATTACCTGCAGATCAGTCGGAAGAAATTCTTCTTGATGAAGTCCCTTTTTTTCAACAAGAAACATATCAGTGTGGACCCTCTTCAATGGCAATGGTTTTAGCTTGGACCGGCCTTGATTTGACCCCGAAGGAATTGACTGCTGATGTATATACAGCAAATCTTCATGGTAGTCTTCAGCCCTCTCTAATTAGTGCTGCCAGGCAGTATGGGCGAGTGGCATATCCGATTAAAGGATTAAAGGAATTGTTTGCGGAGGTAAATGCTGAACATCCTGTTATCGTACTCCAAAATCTTGGTCTTAACTGGTACCCTAAGTGGCATTATGCAGTGGTAATCGGCCATGAAAATGGAGGGGGGACAATCATTCTTCATTCAGGGGCAAAAGCGGCTGAACGCCTTTCTAGACAGGTATTTCAAAACACTTGGTCTCGTTCCGATTATTGGGGATTGCTGGTATTGCCCACAGATAAATTACCCGCCATAGTTACTGAAGAAAAATACCTGAATGCTGTGGCTGGCCTGGAACGCGCAAGACAGTTTGCAGCGGCGGTCAGTGCATACAAAACAGCAATCACCCGATGGCCCCAAAGCTTATCCGCCTGGATGGGCTTAGGGAATAGTTTCTATGCTCAAGGGGATCTATCATCAGCGGCAAACGCCTTTAATCAGGCCATGCAATTATATCCATCAAATGGCATGCCAATGAATAATCTCGCACAGGTATTATGGGAGCAAGGTAAAAAAGAACAAGCTATACAGGTGATTCGCCATGCCATCGAGCTAGGTGGCCCTTTTAGACATGTTTTTGAAGAAACCCTCCACAACTTTGAACAAAACGAAGAATAGGATGTAACTTCTCTCAACTCTGGTACGGAAAAGGTGATGTATTGCTCTCTGGGAAAACCAAAACACTTAAACGCATAAAGACCCAAAATACATCTACTGTCCTGAGCTTAAAGCAATACCACCTGATTGCAATTGCAAAAGAAAACTCCCCATTAAGTATAGTGATGCAAACCATGGATGACTTTTATGCATG
>JAHEID010000039.1:8757-16960 GCA_024639555.1 Deltaproteobacteria bacterium | reverse complement strand
GACCGGTAAAAATAAAAGGTGCGTCAAAAGCCTTGGCTAACTCTTTGGCAATATACCCGGCATCTGCATAATGACCGTGAAAGATGTCCGGTGTCCGTTGCTGTTTTTTAAAAAATTTAATGGTCTTATCGATAAACTCCTCCAGGTGAGGCCATAACAGTTCCTTGCGCAAATACTTACGGCCGCCGCACTGGATACGCACTATACGGGCCTTCTCTGATAGAGGCTCTATCTCCCTGCTGTAGTCGGGAGAAACATCCTTGTCCTCGATCAGCCTGGTAACAAGGTCTACCTGTGCGATGTCCTCACGTTGGGCGAGAGCCCGAGTCAATTCCAGCACATATTTGACCTGACCGCCGGTATCAGCGTCACGCCCCATCTCCAGGGCGTGTTCGCGAATCAGGCCGTGCAGACTGAAGAGCTGTATATAAAGTCCTTTGCCAGACATGACAAAAGAGTATCAATAAGTTAAGAGAATGTCCAGACCTCCAGCGGAATTAGAAAACCTCTTCTTCCAGCTTCTTCTCTTAGTATTTATTTCAATACAAATTAGCCAGGTATGTATTAGTTGTCATCATAACGTCTAATGCGTTAGTATCAGTCCTGGGAACAAATTCAAACATCCGGTGCTGTTGAGCATTTTTTATGAATTGCAACAAGACTGTAAACAAAGTGAGCCGTAATTGTATGCCCTTGATTTTTGGAGAGGTTCTTTTTGACTGTTTCCCGGATGGACGGGAAATACTTGGCGGTGCCCCATTCAATGTCGCCTGGAACCTGCAAGCTTTCGGAATGTCACCCTTGCTTGTCAGCAGGGTTGGAGACGATAGCCTTGGATGGCAGATCCAGGAAAAAATGAAGTCATGGGGCATGAACATCAACTGCCTCCAACTTGATCCCTCTTATCCGACAGGCAGGGTACGCATAGAACTGACAAACGGCGAACCACATTTTGAAATTCTACCGGACCAGGCGTATGATCATATCTCTCCCCTTTCCGGAAACCTGCAACATGAACCAACGTTTCTCTATCACGGATCGCTGGCACTCAGGAATAATAACAGCCGTACCGCCCTTTCGCTCCTGAAACGGGATTATAAATGCCCGGTATTTGTTGATGTCAATTTACGCGCACCCTGGTGGAATGCTGAACGTGTGCATACCCTTGCTGAAGATGCCACCTGGCTGAAACTCAATGAAGTGGAGCTGGACTCGCTTTTCCCCGGGCGGAAAAACCTTGAACAGCGCTGCCGGCAGATTCTTGAAAGCTTTCATCTCGATGCTCTATTTGTTACACTGGGTAAAAAAGGTGCAGTAGCTTTAAACCGAGACAATCTCTGGTCAACAACAAAACCGCAGGAGAACATTTCCATTATGGATACAGTGGGCGCAGGTGATGCTTTTTCCTCTGTTCTGCTGCTCGGACTCATGAACGACTGGCCCCTGAATACAACCATGCAACGGGCCCAGGAATTTGCATCCGGAGTTGTCGGCCAGCGTGGCGCAATCAGCCATGATGAGAATTTCTATCAAACTTTCAGAAATACGTGGAATCTTCAATGAAACTCCCAAATCCAGGCAGCCCTATTGACAAATTAAGAGCTTTTCTTCATGAAGAAAAAGATGATGCAAAGCTTTTCCTGAATGCCCTGTGCTGCAGGGAACAGCAGCTTCTGTTACGCACGGAAATTCAGGATATCTTTCTCAATACAATTGCTGAGAACAATGCATCAGCACTGGCTTCAAGTCCCTTCAAGAAAATCGTGCAGTGGTGCCAGGAAGCTGCAATACTTGAACCCTGGGCTTATTTTGCTCTACGAATGCGGTCCGCCCGCTGGGAATACATACGAATCAACCTGAAAACCCTTGTCCTGGAAGAGATCGTTCCCGGACACTTTCTGTATTTCAAGGAGCAGCTTGTCACCGGCAGGACTTCCGAACATAATCCTCTGGAGATTGATTTAGCTCCTTTCTCCCGGGAATTTTTCAAGCTTCAGGAAGAAAAATCAATCGGCCGCGGGCTTGAATTTCTCAACCGGAGACTGTCGAGCGGACTCTTTGCAGAATTGGAAAGGGGCGACAACCGCCTTCTCCGTTTTCTACAGGTACATCGTTACCGCGACCAACAACTGTTGTTGAACCAGGAGGTTGAAAGCACCAATCAGCTCCGCAATGGACTGAGGGATGCCCTGCGTCTTCTTCGAGACCAGGACGACAATACTGAATGGAAAGAACTGGAATCAGATCTTGAAAACCTTGGTTTTGAGCCGGGCTGGGGCCGTTGCGTTTCCATGATCAGAGATACCATGGGAAACCTGCTTGATATTCTGGAAGCTCCTTCACCCAGGGCCCTGGAGATCTTTCTCAGCCGTATCCCCATGATCTTTTCCATTGCAATAATCTCACCGCACGGTTTTTTCGGCCAGGAAAATGTACTTGGGCGCCCCGATACCGGCGGTCAGGTCGTCTATATCCTTGATCAGGTCAGGGCCCTGGAGAAGGAAATGCGGGACAGACTCTATGAACAGGGCCTGGTTGATATCGATCCCCGGATCGTTGTCCTCACAAGACTTATTCCTGAATCGGAAGGTAGTAACTGCCACGAACGTATAGAAAATATTTCCCGAACCGTTAACAGTTATATCCTCCGGGTACCGTTTCGCTCAACAGATAATGAAGTTATTCCTCACTGGATATCCCGCTTTGAGATATGGCCTTACCTGGAGCGTTTTGCAGGAGATGCGGGCAGGGAACTCCTTGCCGAGTTGGGCGGCAGGCCTGACCTGATCGTTGGTAATTATTCTGACGGCAACCTGGTCGCATCTCTCATTTCGCATAAGCTTGGTGTCACCCAATGCAACATTGCCCATGCCTTGGAAAAGGCAAAATACCTGTACTCGGATCTATACTGGCAGGACAATGAACCCAACTATCACTTCTCCTGCCAGTTTACGGCTGATATAATTGCCATGAACTCAGCTGACTTCATTATCACAAGTACTTACCAGGAAATTGCGGGGACAGAGGAAAATCCCGGGCAGTATGAAAGCTACATGACATTCACCATGCCAAACCTTTATCGGGTTATCCATGGCATTGACGTCTATGATCCGAAATTCAACATTGTTTCTCCAGGGGCTGACCCGGAAATTTACTTCCCGGCCGAAGACAAGGAAAACCGTTTTATCAAACTGCATGAAGAAATTAATGACCTGATATTCGGTGGACAGCGGCATGAGGAGAGCCGCGGTGTCCTTGCCGATCGTTCAAAGTACATTATTCTGACCATAGCGCGGCTTGACCGGATAAAAAACCTCACCGGACTTGTCCGCCTTTTCGCAGAAAACCAGGATCTAAGAGACAGGGCAAACCTTCTTGTCATAGGCGGACACATCAATCCAGACCATTCAAATGATGCCGAGGAAGTGGACCAGATACACCAAATGCATCATTTATTTGAATCGTATGGTCTGGAGCACGAAGTCCGCTGGCTGGGAATGCATCTGGACAAGCAGACCTCGGGTGAACTTTACCGCTGTGTTGCCGACCGCCGGGGCGTTTTTATTCAGCCGGCCCTTTTTGAATCATTCGGGCTGACAGTTATCGAAGCCATGGTATCAGGTCTGCCGACATTTGCGACCTGCTTTGGTGGGCCCATGGAAATTGTTGAACACGGGATTTCGGGATTCCATATCGATCCGAACAATGAAGATTCTATTTCGCAATTGCTTGTCGAGTTTTTCAGCCGTTGCAAAGATGAGCCTGACTACTGGCATAAAATAGCCCGTGGCGGCCTTATGCGGGTCTATGAAAAGTACACCTGGAAACTCTATGCCGAGCGCATGATGACATTTGCCCGCATCTATGGTTTCTGGCGCTATGTGTCAGACCTGGAACGCATGGAAACAAAAAGATACCTGGAAATGTTCTACAGCCTGCAGTTCCGTCCCCTGGCAAAGCTTCTAGAGTCTGACTTATCCAAGCAATAACCGAGGATGGCCTCCAACCCCAAAACCAGTGAGCTGAAAGTTTTATAGTAACTATATACTATTTCCCGGCCGGTATAATCTTCCGTTAGCAGCTTTGAAGATGTTGACAAGCCCTTGCACAATTCATGAACTCTTGCACCAACACATTGATAATCATCGGCGGCGGTCTGGCTGGCAGTGAAGCAGCCTGGCAGGCTGCCGGGCCAGGATGCCGGGTTGTTCTCTATGAAATGAAACCACGGGTTTTCAGCCCTGCCCACCATTCCCCCCTGCTGGCAGAACTGGTCTGCAGCAACTCACTGCGCTCCGATGCGGTGACTTCTGCTGTCGGACTTTTGAAAGAAGAGATGCGATACATGGGCTCTCTGATCATTGAGGCCGCGGAGCAGACAAGGGTGCCTGCCGGCAAGGCGCTGGCTGTTGACCGTGAAAAATTCGCCCAATATATTACAAAGAAAATTGAAGCCAAGAGTTTCATCACCGTTGTCAGGGAAGAACTCAGGGAGCTCCCTGCCCTGCCGTCGGAGACTTCTGCGGCAATACTCGCCACCGGGCCCCTTACTTCTGATGCTATGACAGGTTCACTTGGCCAACTTACCGGTAAAGAGAACCTTGCCTTCTATGATGCAATAGCCCCGATTGTTGAAGCGGAATCACTTGACAGAAATATAGTCTACCAGGCTTCCCGCTATGATGCAGGGCCGGGCGATTATCTCAACTGCCCCATGGATAAATCACAGTATGAGAATTTTATCACCGAGCTGGCCCAGGCAGAGAAAGTGGAGCTTAAAAGCTTTGAAAAACAGAAATATTTTGAGGGGTGTCTGCCCATTGAGGTCATGCTGGACCGTGGGCCGGAGACACTGCGCTTTGGTCCCATGAAGCCGGTGGGCTTGATTGACCCCCGTACCGGCAGGGAAGCCTACGCTGTGGTCCAGCTCCGCATGGAGAATAAAGAGGGTACCCTGTATAATATGGTGGGTTTTCAGACCAAGCTCACCTATGGCGAGCAGAAAAGAATTTTCAGAATGATTCCCGGCATGGAGCGGGCGGAATTCACCAGGCTTGGCTCCATTCACCGCAATACCTTTGTCTGCGGCCCTGAGCTTTTGCTGCCAAGCCTGCAGGTAAAAAAACGGCCTGGTCTTTTATTGGCCGGGCAGCTCTCAGGTGTTGAAGGCTATGTCGAATCAACAGCTATAGGCCTGCTGGCCGGCATAAACGGGGCCCGGCTTATCTCTGGGAAAAAACCCGTTGTGCCGCCCCCTGAAACAGCGCTTGGTGCCCTGGTCGCACACCTGACAACAACAGATCCCAGGCGCTTTCAGCCATCTAATATCAATTTCGGCCTCTTTCCGAGGTTGCAACAGAAAATACCCAAAAAATTCCGCGGCGAAAAATATGCCGAACGGGCGCTTCAGGCCTTAAAAAAATGGCATGCTCTCACTCTTGCTGCGGATTAATTGCTTTTTTTTTGAAATAGAGAAGAAAAATATCTGCTACCCTTATGGAAACCTAGGGGCCGGGCTTTTCAATTTCAGTTATTCCCTGCCCTGCTGCCACCACCTTATAACGCAGCATTTCCCGGATAACTTCCACCAGAGGCAACCCGACAACGTTGCTGTAGGAACCGTTTATCTTTTCGACAAGGACACCGCCCGACCCCTGGATACCATAAGCACCTGCCTTGTCCAGCGGTTCTCCTGTGGCTACATATGCAGCGGCAATTTCCTTTGAAAATGAGGCAAAATAAACCTCTGTCGTCACCAGCCGGGTGACAGACACCTCCTCTTTTGCATTCTCCAGGCAAAAACCTGTATGCACAAGATGTTTCTGACCGGACAAGGCAAGCAACACGGACAAAGCTTCCTCTGCATCACTGGGTTTGCCCAGGATCCTGCCTGCATGCACAACCACCGTGTCAGCTCCCAGGACCCAGGATGCAAGATTATTGCGGGAAACTGCTCCAGCCTTATCACAGCCTGCCCGCAATACAAAGTCCTCCGGTGTTTCCCCTGCGCGAGGTTTTTCCTCGACCTGGGCCTCAATAATCTCAAATTCAAGGCCAAGATCCTGCAGCAGGATTCTCCGCCTCGGTGAGGCTGACGCCAGTATCAGCTTACCGGTTGTCGTTAGAAGTCGCGAAATCACTGCTGCGGAAACTTGATTTTCAAGGACTGCCTGTCGCCCTGCCGCTCAACCTTGACCATTACATTGATCTCTCCTGAGCGTAAACCCAATGAGAATTCCATCTCGCCCTTGTCTTCCTCTATATGAAGGATTGTTCTCATTATTTCAAAAACCTTATCCAGAATTACAACTGACGGAACAGGCAGTTTTTCTTTGGAACCGTTTTTGATTGTGGCCTTCAGCTCGTCCCCCTTTTTCTTTAGGGATAACTTTTCAGCTTTTTGGGTTATGGCATACATGATTGCCAGGGCAAGATATTTGATAGCATCCTCTTCAAGATCTTTTGAATCAATCCCTGCCATGCCCTGCATTGCGTCGAGAAAATCCGTTTCCATATAGCAGTCGCACATCTCCTGCAGCTTCAAGTGATAGTTGAGCCTAATCTTTTCCATCCTGATCTCCCTGCAATAAATTTTATTAAGTGGTTCTTAAGAGTTTCCAGGTGAAGGTAATTCACAAACCTTTGTACTGAAAACAGTTTACAGCAGCATGATTAATTGTTTTTCACCGGCCTTCAATCATTTTGGGGCCATTCTCTGTCCTGCTGTTCTTCAGCAAAATAACAGAAACGGTCCCACTCAAATTCCCTGAAGCTTACCGGACAACGAAGCTTCACCTTACGCTCACTGACCCCGATCACTTCCCAGTCTCCTCCCCTTGGCCCTCCGGCAATATGTATTTTCTGACCAACGGCCATGGGATATGGTTTGAATAGAATCACTGCATGTTTTGCCATGTTTTTCATCCTCATTCCGTAAAAATTAATATTTACAGTGATACCGCTACTTAGACAATGTAGTTAGTTTTTTTCTATACGCAAATCGCATCAAGCGTTGCTCTACTCTTGACAAATGTATATATAAATAGAATACACCAACAACCGGAAAAACATATTTTTTTCTTTGGATTTTTAGAAAATTTTATCAAGAATCATGGTGCATGATAATGGATAAACAGTGGTACCAATCTCTTGCAGAAGAGGCCGTAGGCGGGGAGTTATTATCACAGGATACCTGCCTGCAATTGTTGACAGACAGCAGGGTTGAACTCCTGTCGCTGTTAGGTGCCGCTTATCAGGTGCGCAAACATTTTCACGGGAAAGAGGTAACCGTTCATATTATCAACAACGTAAGTAACGGCCTCTGTTCCGAAGACTGTAATTACTGCCCGCAGTCCAAAAGCAGCTCCGCCGAGATAGTTGGCTATACAGAAAAAACGGAGCATGAGATAGTTTCTGAAGCAGAACAGGCATATGCAGCCGGTGCCCATCGCTATTGCATGGTGTATGCAGGCCGGCGGCCAAGCAGGGAGCGAACGGAGCGAATCGCTAACCTGGTAAAAACCATTAAGGCGCAGTACCCTATTGAAGTCTGTGTCTCAGCCGGCATCATGGACGCTGACAGCACCAGGATTCTCAAGGAGGCGGGGCTGGACCGTTTAAACCATAACCTTAACACTTCAGCAAACCGGTACGCTGAAATCTGCTCCACGCATACCTTTGCAGATCGACTCAACACCTTAAAATCTGCCCGCAAAGCTGGCCTGGAAGTCTGTTCCGGCATTATTGCCGGCATGGGTGAAACAGCCGGGGAGCTTATAGAATTAGCCCTGATCCTGCGTGACCTGGAGGCAAAATCAATCCCCATCAATTTCCTGCTGCCTATTGCAGGCAACAGGCTGAAAAATGTACAGAACCTTTCCCCCGGGTATTGCTTGAGAATTCTCTGTCTTTTCCGCTTCCTTAATCCACAGGCAGAGATACGGACTGCAGCGGGCAGGGAATATCATCTTCGCTCCATGGAGGTCATGAGCCTCTATCCGGCAAATTCACTTTTCATGGACGGCTACCTCAACACCAGGGGCAAAAGCAGAAAGGACACCCTGCAGATGATCATTGATGCCGGTTTCACAATTAAATCAGACAGGTCTGCTGAAGAGTTGCTGCTGCATGAAACTGCAGATGCAGGTGAGGATGATCTTGCAATTCCAAACCTGAAATCAGAGGCCGACCTGCATCCGGCCAG
>JAHEID010000039.1:0-8657 GCA_024639555.1 Deltaproteobacteria bacterium | reverse complement strand
TAGTACGGCAGTGACAGCAGCAGGATCTGCGCCACCCCGATAAGAAATCCCAGAACAGCACCTACCATTTCAACAAACTTGAACTCCCGCCGCATGATTGAAAAAAGTATTTCCTCCAGTTTATCACTGGAGAAAGCGGCTACCTTCTCTTCCACTATCCTGTGAATATCAAGCTCTTCTTCCAGTTCATTGCTCAGCTTGTCGATAAGTTCCTCGTTAAGGCCGCCGATCTGTTCAAGGAGAAAGCTTTTGATCTTTTCCGCCCTCTCGCCCGACATAAACATGGCCAGCATGGGAAAGGCACGCGGCAGGCGGGAGGCTATTCCCTCTTCCAGACGCAAGGCAATATGGTTGAGAATTGTTTCAGAGGTTGCCTTTTCCTTGAGGTGGGCTGTAAGATCTTCGACCGAGACCAATTCTTCTGAAACAATCTGGCCGAGCTTGCGGGCAAAATCTTTCTGCCTCTTGGGAAAGACCCCCTGGAAGGGGATAAAAAAAATTCTCACCTCATCTTTCGGGTGGAATAGCATCTTGATCGCAATATAATTGGTCAGCCATCCGATAAGCGCACCGACCAGCGGCAACGTATAAATCAGCATAGTAAAACTCCAGCCTGTCTTTTGAAATTTGGAATTGGCGGATGAAACCCTGGATGATATGCCAGTGACGGAACTTCTTCTTCGTTCCCCGACCGCACGTTAACTTAAAAAACCATACCGGCTGAGCCAGGGAAAAGGGACAAAAATAAAATCAGCTCTCTGATCGTTATCATTTTGCTGTCTTGATCAACTCCTGCACAATATTTCTCATTTCCCAAATATCCCAATTGTAAGGACCTATAAACTTATGTCGCAGGATACCGTCGGCATCGATGAGAAAAGTCTCCGGCACCCCGGTTATCATATATGCCTCTGTCAATTCCGGGCCAGAACTGGCAAGCACGGGAAAGGTTGCTCCGAGCCTCCGGGCAAAGCTGTTTGCCATATCAAGATCATCGTTAAAGACAATGGAAAGCATCTGGAACGGCTGTCCGGCCATGGCCATATTCAGGGCCTCCATTGAGGGCATTTCATCCCGGCACGGCTTGCACCACGTGGCCCAGAAATTCAAAAACACAACCCTGCCTTTCAGGCTGGAAAGCTTCCAGTTATCGCCATATGCATCCCGTAAGACAAAGTCCGGTGCAGGTTTGCTGATCTCAATTCTCTTGATTTTTTTCAGCCCTGGCATGTTTTCGCATCCTGCAAGAAATAAAACGAAAAAAAATAAGCACAACAGCAGGGCACCACCCCTTCTTTTTCTCTGCATGTGTAACACTCTTATTCTTTTTAACATAACTGATTCCAGCCTTTACACTTGAAAAGAGCCGGGGAACCCTCTAATCTTATACTTGATTAATAATCGAAAATCTTTTAAATAACTATAATTACTCTTTTTTCTTATTAATGTATTAAGCAAGTTATTTCTCAAAACAAATTTTCAAAATATGACCTCCCCTCCAGACAATAACAACTCTTCCAATTCATCAGAAAAAGTGCCTTTAGACACGCGCCAACTCTCTACGCTTGTTGATATGGAGTCCCCGGAAGCTGTCCATGACGAGGTTCTTCATATTCTGGGCCTTATCAATACAGAGTTTGATACAGCAGCGTTGTCCCGGGTTTTCAGGTTTACCGTTGACCTGTTTGAAGGGCAGCTGCAGGAATACAAGGCCTGCAATACATATTACCATAATCTGCGCCATACTACCGACACATACCTTGCCATGGCACGGCTGCTCCACGGCGCTCTACTCAGCGGCGAAGACTTCCGCGACAGGGAGATATTGCTCGGCCTTACCGGAGCCCTCATGCATGATAGCGGTATGATACAGGAATCATGCGACAGTGAGGGGACCGGGGCCAAGCATACCCAGGATCATGTTCAGCTCAGCATGGATTTTGTAACAAAACATGCTGCTTCATTGCACTTAAACGATCAGGAAATTACAGATTTGCGTGACATGATCCTGGGTACTGATCTTATGGTTGATTTTGCAGCAATTAATTTTTCCTCCTCCAGGGTGGAACTTATGGGAAAAATCCTTGGGACCGCTGACCTCATCGCCCAAATGGCTGACAGGACCTACCTGGAAAAACTGCTTTTTCTCTACCACGAATTCCGGGAAGCTGAGGTGGGCAATTTCAAAAATGAGGTCGACTTTCTCCACCAGACGTTAAATTTCTTTGAGATCAGTGCCAAACGTTTCAATGAAACCCTGGATAATATCTGCCATCACATGCTCCCGCACTTTAAAGCCCGCTGGGGCATTAATGAAAACCTCTATATCCACTCCGTGGAAAATCAGCGCAAGTTCCTTGAAAAAATCCTGGCAGACAAAAACACATCCATTTACCAGGAATTAAAACGAAGCAATATAGTGCAGATGGTTCGCCAGAAATACGGCAAAACAGGCCTGGGCGAATAATAAAAACCCGCTTTCACACTTTTTGCCCTCTATAAACACAAGGACAAAAAATGTATGCCGCTAATATTTAATCATTTCAAGGATTCTATCCCTGAAGAGTAGACGGCACCTTCCACAGAGAATCAGCTTGATCTCCTGATACACCTCGTCCATGAGTTCCTGTTCGCATTTCACCTTGCGTATTTCGTGCAGTGCCTTTTCAATTATCCTGTCAGCCGACTCATCTGTATCAGGAAGGATACCATCGGAGCCGGATATTATTTCCCCCCTCCCAATATAGAAGATGCCGCCGGCCGGAATTTCTATGCCACAGGCTTGACAGTTCAAACGCTCAAAACCTCGTTCCATCTTTTCTTACTGGGCAGATATTTTAATTAGTGCAACAAAATAATGTATCATGATCCGAAAGGTCAGTTATGCAATACTCACAATATAACAGACAAATGTACCGCAGGACAACTTCTTGAAATAACTGCAATAAAAAGGGCCCGTTTCAGGTTATACACGGGCCCTGTGGTGTATAGCATTATAGTAAATAAACTATTCGCTCAGCGATATATCCACCGAGGGCCGCATGGTGGCGCAGACTGCCAGGGCGCTGTGGATCTTATGCGACTTGAACGCTTTGATGAGTTTTTCATTAACCGGCCTGACGGCATCGTAGTCTACAAAGGCCTGCTGCTGAATATTGTAATCAAACCTGGGCGCCCACTTTCTGGAACCCAGCCGCGCCGTTGTTGAACAGTTGTCCACCATAAAGGCAACACCCTTGAAATGCATGTACGGGTTAAGGGAGTCAACGGCCTCAATGACCGATTCATTGGCAACCTCGCTCAAACAGTGGCCCTTTTCAATGAGCAGATCGATCTGCGCCATCATGACCGCACAGTAAAGTCCCGCGGTGAAAGGATTTACCTCCGGCATGGCGCCGGTCCGGTTTGCCCTGACCTTTTCCCCGACCTGCCACATGCTGGTGCCATCGATCGTACCCATGGGGAAGCGGTCAAATCTTTTTCCTGCCAGATAGACCGAGCGGATCTCGTTGCCGCTTGACACCTCATCATATATTTCCAGCAGGATATCAAAGGCCGGCCGGTATGCATGGGAATATATTTTCTCAAAGATGTTTTTGCCTGCTGCATCAAGCTGTTCATACACTGCCAGGATACCGTCGCGGGAAATTGTATGGCTCAAGGGGCCTGTTACATTTTCTACTGAATCGGTGAAAGCCTGATCAGCAGCCATGCCTTCCTGCATGACAAAACGGCGGTAGAGCGCTTCCACTATACCGTGTACAGCACCGAGCAGGATGCCCCGCTCACCGAAAATATCGGAACGGTACTCATTGCCGAGAGTGGTCATAAAAACATACGGCGCGCCGACAGCAACAGCCCAACCCAGGGCCTTGTCCGTTGCCGTGCCGTCAATATCCTGTTCAACGGCAAAACTGGTGTTGATCCCGGCGCCGTTTATTTCTTTCCCCTGTACATAAAGATTGCGGACAGAAGGCCCCATGCCCTTTGGGCAGACCCCCACGACATTGATATTTTTGGGGAAATATTTGCCTATGCTCTCCAGATGCCCCAAAAGAAAACCGTGGGACAGCCCCAGGGTGGCACCATCCTTCATGGTGGCAAACACTTTTTCAAAATGGTCTATCTGGGCGGCATCGGAGATCAATAGCAATACCATATCCGACTCGGCGACCACGTCGTACATCTCGCCAAGGGCATTATTCCCCTCGGTAAAACCGGCCTCCCTGGCACTGGCCATGGATGAACTGCCCGGCCGCAGACCGATTTTCACCCTGATATCCGTGTGCTCGAGGGAATCCCTGAGATTCTGGGCCTGGGCCGGCCCCTGGGAGCCCCAGCCGATTACGCCGATCTGCCTGACGCCGTCGAAAGCCCTGGCAAGCAATGGAAATTTATCACGGCCTCCTCGCACGATCATCTCCCGGGTATCAGCAAGGGTGATGACCTCGGTTTCAAAGACATTTGATTTAAAGGTAACGTCCATTTTTTTCTCCTCGATATATTGATAACAGTACACTTTACTTGAAATATTGTTTCAAAATGAACAGGCGATATTAGCAGAGTTGCCGGCAAAAAGCCACTTCATTTTTCACGCTTCGGGATAGACACACCTCCTGGCAATTGCTTAACTATAGAGCCTGGAAGATTCACGTTTAGATATATTAATTTTTCCGAAATGGTTCTGGGTTGAGACCGTGACTTTTTCCTTAACCGCAAGATGAGTTAGAAAGATCTCAATCTCCGGAACGCACATATCCCTGGGATGCCGCTTATAATGAAAAAAATGTAGCGTTTCATCCAGTCAATATAATTCATCTCGGTTTTGAGGCTCTAATGTTTCAGCCGCATTATATCGCAGGCCTGGTCCAATAGTTTCCTCGGCTTTCCAGGATTATACGTTCTGCGGCCAAGAAGCTTCTTTTCCATGTTATTCTATATGGTTTTTTATAAGGTGGTCGCATTTTGCGACCACCCCAAGTTATTGAACACAAACAATATCAACTCCTGACCACCTAGTATTTTACTAGTAGCAAAGAAAGGAAATAATTATTTGAAATCAGGTGGTTAATTAAGTAGAGAAAATATTGGCAAAAGACTCAACACCAGTTTTTTGCCAGGGTTTTGGGAGTTGTCCGTACACCTGAATAAACAGAAACAAATGCTTTTTTGAAGTTTTATCCGGATTTAGAGGATAAAGCGACACATGACAAAAACTACAAAAGTGCAGTTTTTCACCCTCAATAAATGGATAAAACTGCAAATACGACGTCTAATAAATTGTTAGAGCCTAAAAAAACATGTTGCGTGTTGCGCAACATGGTGTATAATGAAGCATGATAAAATCATTCGAACATAAAGGGCTGCAAAAATTTTACGATACCGGCAGCCATAAAGGAATCAAACCCCAACATAAACAAAAACTAAGAATCAGACTAACAGCCTTAGATACTGCAACGTGTATTGAAGACATGGATTTACCCGGTTTCAGGCTGCACCAGTTAAAAGGGAGAAAAAAAGGCCTTTGGGCTATTAATGTCAGCAAGAACTGGCGTATCGTTTTCAAATTTAAAGACGGCAACGCATATGTTGTAAATTATGAGGACTATCACTAATGAGCATGCACAACCCACCCCATCCAGGCGAATTTATTCAAGAGGTTTATTTAAACCCTCTCAATATCAGTTACCGAAGTGTTGCCCAGAAACTCAAGGTTTCACCATCCACTTTTCTCCGCCTTATCAGAGGGCAAAGCAATGTAAGCCCGGAAATGGCTCTACGCCTTTCCAAGGGGCTTGGCAGAACTCCTGAAAGCTGGTTGGCAATGCAGGATAACTACAATCTTTGGCATGCCCGAAAATCAGTGAACCTTGATGAAATAGAACCCTTGGTGGTTAATGCTTAGTAGTTGTCAGGCTCTAGCCAATCACTGCAGTTGACGCCCTGAATCGGGCGCAACTGAGTTCAAACGTCGGGTGTCAGGTATGAATAAATACAAATGAATGATTTGAAGTGTTACAGAGAGCCATGGTTCCCAATTTATAACAGCGTATTATTTCTGCTGCTCGGGATATGGTTCCTATATTTATATGGTATTGTTCATTCGGAAATTATCGGAAACAATTATCAAGCATTATCCGAAGGCGTCAAAACTCCATTATTATCTCTATTGGCAAAGTTGGGAGCGTACCGGCTTTTTGGGTTTTTATCTTTGGTATCAGCCATTTGGGGCGCATTATGTAAATCGAAGAAAGCTCTTATTTTTTGCGTAACTCTTGGCATTATGGCTCTTTTTGTAATCGTTGTAACCCTTTAATATAAAAACAGTTAACAAATCACTTAAGCAGACACGCATTTCAGGCGCGGTGCCAATCCGGCTAGTCTTTTAGCGCGCGTCTTAGCTCAAACGTTGGTCAAACATGTACGTACGGTATTAAAGGTTTTAGTAATGAAACATTTTGTACGGATCACAGTTGTAACTGCACTCATAATAATTGGAGCCATAGATGCCATGGCGATCGAAGAAGCTAAGTACGAAGTGATAAAAAAAGACAATAAGTTCGAGATCCGTGACTATGCATCCCACATCCTCGCCGAAACAGTTGTGGAAGGAAAACTGGAAGACGCTGGTAGCGTGGCATTCAAAAGGCTTTTTCGCTACATCTCCGGTGACAATCGGTCAGGCAACAAAGTGGATATGACGGCTCCTGTATCCCAAGAGCCAATAGGAGAAAAAATCAAAATGACGGCCCCCGTGGGACAGCAGCGTGTTAAAGATAGCTGGACTGTAAGCTTCATGATGCCAAGCTCATACATTCTGGAAACCCTTCCAGAACCGGAGGATCCAAAGGTCACATTGCGCCAGGTTCCAGCTCGACGGATTGCCGCAGTGCGTTACTCTGGGTTCTGGAGTGAGAAGAGCTATCTAAAACACAAGGTGAAATTGGAGTCATGGATTCACAGAATGGGCCTTACAATTGTGGGCGATCCAATATGGGCTCGATACAACCCTCCCTTTATGCCATGGTTCTTGAGGCGGAATGAAATTTTGATTCCGATAGATAGAGGCCCCAGCCAAGAAAAAAACCAACAATCGCATTAAGAGCAAACCATCAGGGAAAATGACGAATTCCGCCAGACGGTTGCAGGCCTCGGCGGCTAAGACCTGCGCGACTGCGGCAGGGTCATGTACGAACAGTAGGTTGCATTTTTTTCGCCGGAATGCTCAGCAATGATCCGGCTGGCTTTTACCGGACGGAAGCCCTTGCGCCGCAGGACAGGGTTTTTCAAATACCAGTTATATCCTAGCAAAATCCCCTCAGTTACCCTGGCATTCTTAATTCTTGCCATACTGTTGATTTTTAGTATCAATTGATACGTGCAATGGATGTCTGTCACAGTCTCCCCTGCTGTGATGTGCGGTGTTGTTCTGATAGTGGTGATGCTGATAAGTTTCTTTAAATTATAAAATCTGCAGCCCTTCTATGGCACGAGACAAAATATATGGACTCCGGAATACTCAAGCGGAGAACGGCCTTAAACCAAAGCTGCTGGATCAGCTCCGTGAGGCAATGCGCGCACGTCATTACAGCCCTCGCACGGAGCAATCCTATGTGCACTGGGTTAAACGGTTCATATTTTTTCACAATGTCCGACATCCGGATGAGCTGGCCGAACCGGAGATAAACGCTTTCCTCACTCACCTGGCGATTAAGGAAAAGGTCAGTGCCTCTACCCAGAACCAGGCGCTTTCAGGGCTTTTGTTTCTTTATCGCCATGTGATAGGTCGTGAAATTGGTGACCTGGGCGAGGTGATTCGTGCCCGTAAACCTACCCGTCTTCCCGTGGTCATGACGCGCGGGGAGGTCAAGGCCGTTCTGGCCTACCTGCCGGGTGACAAGCGTCTCATGGCCTCGTTGATGTACGGAGCCGGGTTGAGATTGAAAGAATGCCTCTGCTTACGCGTGCAGGATATCGATTTTTCCAGTAACGAAATTCTCGTACGCAATGGCAAGGGAGCCAAGGATCGTATAACCATGCTGCCTGAATCGCTCAAGCCTTTACTCCATGCTCACCTCAAGAAAAGCAGAACGATTCACGAAAAAGACCTGGATGAGGGCTGGGGGAGAGTTTTAATGCCCGACGCCCTGGACAGAAAATATCCCAATGCACCTAGAGAATGGCGCTGGCAATGGGTTTTTCCCCAACAAAAAAGATGGAAGAATTGGAAAACCGGCGAGGAGGGCCGCCATCACACTCATGAAACGATTCTGCAGCGGGCCGTAAAAGAAGCAGTGCGAAAGACCGGTTTAATCAAACGTGTCAGCTGTCACACATTTCGCCACTCCTTTGCCACCCATCTGCTCGAAGACGGCTATGATATTCGGACAATTCAGGAACTCCTCGGCCATAAACACGTCGGCACGACCATGATATATACCCATGTGCTACAAAAAGGGGGGCAGGGAGTACGGAGTCCCATTGATGGACTGTAGCGGATTTATAAAGTCTGTATAAACCAGTGAGTGAAAACCCCCAAAGAAGCAATTGGTTGAAATAAAGAAAAAAAAGTTATAAAAAAATTTACGAGGCAGTTTTTATATAGACTAAAGCAGTCTGTGTTTACAGATTTATACAGACTGCCTAATTATTGTTAT
>JAHEID010000153.1:3279-5279 GCA_024639555.1 Deltaproteobacteria bacterium | reverse complement strand
AACACCCTGGGCATTTCTGCTGCTGCTTATACTGCCCGTCATCATATACCGCTATTTTACCCGCTCCGCTCTTGGCTTGCGAACCGGGAAACTGCTGTTCCCCTCAGCGCGCCACGCCGCTGGAGCAGGAATTTCCCTGCGCAGCAGATTGGCGCACCTGCCGTATGTGTTGCGGATCATGGCCCTCATCCTGCTCATCATTGCATTGGCAAGGCCGCTTGCAGGCATGGAAAAGATATATGACATCAGCAAGGGTATCGCCATAGAGGTTGTCATAGACCGCTCGAGCAGCATGGGGGCTGAGATGATTTTTGCAGGAGAGCAGCTGAACCGGCTCGAGGTGGCAAAACGTGTTTTTCTCGAGTTTGTCCAGGGCAGCAAGGGGGACCTTGCCGGCCGGCCCAACGACCTCATCGGGCTCATCACCTTTGCCCGTTATGCTGACACCGCCTGCCCGCTGACCCTGGCCCATGGCGCCCTTGCCTCATTTGTCAAACCCATAGAGCTTGTCAACCGGAAGTCGGAAGACGGCACCGCTATCGGCGATGCACTGGCACTTGCGGCCGCCCGCCTGCAAAAGGCGGAAGAAACAATTACACAACAGACTCTTCTTGCTGACAGCAAGGAACCATCTTACGAGATCAAAAGCAAAATCATTATCCTGCTTACAGACGGGGAACAGAATGCCGGCAAACGCACACCGCAGGAAGCTGCAGAACTGGCAAAAAAATGGGGTATCAAGATTTATACAATCGGTATAGGCGGCCGGGAATCCCTGGTCAGAATCCCCACCCTGTTCGGCACCCAGGTCATTCAGAGGGGGCCTGGAGTTGACAAACAGACCCTTGCCGCCCTGGCCGAGACAACAGGCGGTATTTTCAGAATGGCCGAGGATGGCGTTGCACTGCGGGCAGTTTACAGCGAGATTGACGGGCTGGAAAAAAGCGAGGTCGAATCCATCCGTTATATGGATTATACAGAACACTTTACCCCTTTTGCCCTCGGTGCCCTGATTCTGCTGGCCCTGGAAATTCTCCTGCGCACCACCTTTTTCAGGAGGATTCCATGAGCGCTGTGGGGCTGCACAACTTAGAAATGCTCTTCCTGCTCTGGCTGCTGCCCGTGCTCCTCGGCCTTTTTCTTTACAGCGCCAACAGGCGTAAGCAGCTTCTTGAGCGCTTTATTCACAGTGGCCTGCAGCAAAAACTTGTTTTTGCCAATCCTGTCCGGCGCCGCTGGAAAGCAGTGCTGATACTTGCCGGTTTTGGCCTGCTGGTCATCGGCCTGGCCCGGCCGGCGTGGAACCTGGAGCAGACAACGATTACGCGCACAGGCCGTGATGTGGTCTTTGTACTCGATGTCTCCAGGAGTATGCTGGCTGAGGATCTGGCGCCAAACCGGCTGGAACGGGCAAAACTCGCCATTGCTGATGTTATTGACAAGCTCCGGGGCGACCGCGTCGGCCTGCTGGTATTTGCCGGGACCGCTGCTGTCAAATGCCCCCTGACCCTTGATTACGGTTTCTTCAGGATGATGCTTGACAATGTCTCTACGGACAGCATCAACCGCGGCGGCACTATGATCGGTGATGCTCTCCGGGTTGTGCTCGACCGGATGCTTGATGCGCAGGAAAAGCAATATAAGGACATTGTGCTTATCACCGACGGCGAGGACCATGAAAGTTTCCCGATTGAAGCGGCAAAAGAAGCAGCTGAAAAAGGTGTACGTCTTTTTATCATAGGGCTCGGGGATGAAAACGAGGGAAAGCGTATCCCGGTCCTCGATGCGTCAGGGCGCAGGACTTTCATGAAGTACGAGGGAAGAGAGGTATGGAGCAGGCTTGATGCGGAGACGCTGCGGGAGATGGCACTGACAGCTCCAGGCTCCAGGTATCTCAACGTGGCCACGGGCACCATAGACCTGGGCGAGGTCTATATGCAGCTCATAGGCTCTGCCGAGAAAAAAGAACTGGGAGAAGAAACCATTGAAAAGTATGAAGA
>JAHEID010000153.1:0-3179 GCA_024639555.1 Deltaproteobacteria bacterium | reverse complement strand
CAGGCTCCAGGTATCTCAACGTGGCCACGGGCACCATAGACCTGGGCGAGGTCTATATGCAGCTCATAGGCTCTGCCGAGAAAAAAGAACTGGGAGAAGAAACCATTGAAAAGTATGAAGAAAAGTTTCAGGTCTTTCTGGCTCTAGGGTTTCTCCTGCTGGTTTTAGAAGCCCTTATATCAGAACGACGCAGGGAATAAAGGTTCCAAGGTTTCGAGGGGTCGAGGGGTCAAGGTCTCGAGGTTTCAAGGGGCCAAGGTTTCGAGGGTTCAAGGGTGTAAGTGACTAAAGTTACAACTGAACTACAGTGCATAAAATTTTCTTTAGCTGACAGCTAGAAACATTCAGTGTTCAGTAAAAAAATAAAAATCTGAAAACTGCCGAATGGTGGCTGCCAACTCAATTTTTACCCTTGAAACCTTGGCCCCTTGACCCCTCGACCCCTGTCTCCCTACTGCTTCTCCACACTCATATCGTATGTCAGGGTGACGAATTTATCATTGTCATTTTTCCACATGCAGCAGTGGATATCTTCACTCTTCACTATAAAACTGCCTTCAAAGTTATCCTTCAAAGTCTGTTCAATGGCATACGTTTTCTGATGCTTCTCGTGGTAATGAACATTGAACATGACCGGTGCGGAACTTGTAAACTTAAAGCTCACCTTGTCACCGGGCGTCCACTTATCGCAGGCTTCAAAAAAATCCCCTGTGGCTATTGTGGTTTTCTTGCCAGCGATATCCCCGTGGGCTATGTTCTCTTCCTGGGCAGCACAACCGCTGATGAACAGAGCGGCCGCCGCAACGATGACTAATACAATCAAGCCTTTTTTCATTGTAACTCTCCCAGTGTTGTATTTTTGAGAATTATTCCTGTTTAGTTTTATAAAAAATATATTACCCGTTAGTGCAAGCTTTTTCTGTTATTTTTTTACCTGCTGCATATTTTTCAGAAGCTCATTGGCAAACCTTTGTACAATTTATAAACAATTCAAGGAGTAGTGGAGAGTAATATCTGCCATCACATTTCAACCTGTCTGATCCGCCACAGGCGATGATTTTTGTAATTTAACGGAACGACCTGTAGAATCGAATAAATTGTGCAATTAGTGCCGGAAATCACCTTCACGTGAGAAATCATAAGAACTGTAATTTCTTAATAAAAACAGTAATATCCAGAGACACCAGACCCGAATTCCACGCAGGCCGACCGGGCCCGACTTGAAATTGCTTGCCGTCCGTCTTACACTTGCTGTATCCTGCATCACTAAATCAAAACGGATACATTCAATCCGTTACTATTTTATTCATTTAACAGGGAAACAATAATGGCACATACAACCAGGCCCACTGTAAAGATTTTCAGCATATTTCTGCTGCTCTTTTCGTTTTTCGTCACTATGCGTCCATGCACGGCAACTGCTGAAGATGGGCAGGCAAAATCCATTGCTGTCCTGCCCTTTGAAATGCATGCCCCGAGCTCGATGGCCTATATGCAGGACGGCCTGCGGGACATGCTGGCGAGCCGCCTTGCTGCAAACGGGGGCGCAATAATTATTGAACACGGCAAGGTTGACAGCCTGCTGCAGGAACCGGGAAAACCCATGCGGCAAGAGGAGGCCGTTGCACTCGCCCGGCAGCTTGGTGTTGATTATATCGTAACCGGAAGCCTGACCTCTTTAGGCGGCTCCATGAGCCTTGATGCAAAGGTTGTTTCCAGTGATGCATCATTTGAGCCTCAGAGCTTTTATGCATCGGCTGAGCAGGAAAATGAGGTAATCGGGGCCATAAACCAGCTGTCATGGGTTATTGCGGCAGGTGTACTTGGCGCCACCCCTCCAACCGCCGCCGCTGTGCCGGCTCAGGTGACGCAGCCTGCTCCTGCAGCAGAAGATGACGCCATGGCCGCTTTCAGGACCGAGCATCCTGAAAAGATCTATAAGACCAGGAACGGCCGGATTACCGGTATGGGATCTCCCATTATTACGCCACTGTCTGTCGCTTCAATGCAGGGCTTTACCAAGACCCAGAACCTGGACTTTCTGCTGACCGGCATGGATGTCGGTGATGTGGACGGTGACGGGCAGCTCGATGTGGTCATGGCGGACACCAGAAAAGTATATGCGTACCACCTGGTCAACAACAGGCTCTCGGAGTTTGCTGTCGTTGAATTGCCGGCAAGCTCCAAGATCCATGCCGTGAGCCTGGGCGATATTGACGGCAACGGCAGGGCTGAGGTCTACATCAGTGGAGCCGATGATTACAAACCCTATTCCTGGGCCTATGAATGGGACGGCAGCCGGCTGGGCGTTGTACTCGAGAATATCCCCTGGTACATCAGGGTCGTGAACATGCCCGGTAAGGGGGCCGTGCTTGCAGGCCAGCGCGGCGGCCAGGATTCCCTGCTGCTGGCAGGTATTTTCAGGCTCATGAAGAGCGGCACCACGGTGATGCCGGAAGCACGCATTGCCATGCCGGATTATATCAACCTGTTTGATTTTGCCCTGGCTGATGTGGATGGCGATGGAAGACATGAAATCGTTGCCATCAGCAAGGCAGACCGTCTATACGTGGTCAGGCCCGACGGCTCCGTCCTCTGGGTCTCGGAAGATTATTACGGCGGCACCTCGCGCTATATCGGCGAAGACTACGACCTGGTGGGCCGTGTCGGGATTGATGTTGATTCCACGCCTTCATCAGATGTCATCGGCAGGGAGGGCAGCGGCAAACGAATGTATATCTCCTCACGCCTCATAATCATGGATGTAAATGGAGACGGCAATGACGACGTGGTCGTCAACAAGAATCTCTCGGTTGCCTCCAGGCATATAGAAAACTACAAACGTTTTAAATCAAGCGAGATATACGCCCTGGGCTGGAACGGCATTGCGCTGGGTGAAATCTGGCAGACGAAAAAAATTGACGGCTATATCCCGGACTTCCAGTTTATCCCTGTGCCGGACAGCGAAAACAGGGCAAAACTCTTTGTCGGCCTGGTGCTTTCCACGGGCTGGAGCAGCTCCTTTACCGGGGGCGAATCCACAATGCTTCTCTATGATGTTGAATTGGCTGAAAAAAAAGAATCAGAAGAGCAGTCGAAAAACTAAAAAAGCTTGACAAACACACAAAAAAGTTGTTAGAGATAATCACTTTATCGCTTGGGGGGAAAGGTCCGCCCCG
>JAHEID010000152.1 GCA_024639555.1 Deltaproteobacteria bacterium | reverse complement strand
TTTATTGTAGATTCATATGGTTAGCCATTTAAAAACCCCAGAAGAAGAGTTTTATAATTACTGACCATAGTATGGCACTTGCACAGAAATGGATGGCCAGATGCTGGATTGGGATCGTTCCTGTTCTAACTCCGTCATTAGTCATTTTAATTCACACCTCGACACTTTGATATTTGATGCGTAATTAAATAAATTCCTATTTTTTAAAAAAAGCAAGTTTAATGCCAATTCTGAAAAAAAATTCATGAGTTGTTGTTTTGTTTAAGAAAAAAGCAATAGATGACAAATGCTAACGAACACTCAGTTTCTAATTGTGTATGATATTTACTACAACTTGTATAAATTTTTATACCTTTTGTAGTTAATCAATCAAGAGTTGAGAGCAATCCTCAATAATCTATTTTATACCCAGGTTCAAATAGAAGGGGCGCAATATCTGACAAGATTTACAGCCAATCCCAACCACCAGGTGCATTAATACCATGTCAGCCCCTGTAATAACTTCTGCTTTTGTCAGTATCTGAAGATAGAAACAACTCTTCAGGGCGTTCTCACTCCTGGTGAATCATAATCCTGCGAATGATTTTTTATGTCTACGATGTTCTTAAGTTAAATAAACTGGAGAGTCAGAGCAATCCCAATTTATTGCTAGGGTTTAACCTGCTTTATACAATGACTTTATTTGCTGCTTTACAATCTGATTAAATAGTTATTCTAAAAAAAATGAGTAAATAATGAAAAATATTGTTTAATCGAGAACTATCGTTTAGCGTTGTTTTAAGAGGTGTAATTATGACTAATGAAAGAAACGGGTGGACAATGCAGGATATTCAGAAAGAAATGCCACTTTCTGATACTTGGCTCCGCAGTATGGAGGATGCCGGCTTCTTAAAATTGAAGTCACCAAGAGTAAGAGGCCAGGTCAAGCGGTTATTTCCGCAAGGGGATGTTGTCAATGTGCTATGGCTTGCATCTTTGAGGATATTAGGCTTTGGGCCAAAGTATTTAAGAAAGTACAAGAAGGCGATTAGTAATTTTAAAAAGATTGTCAGAAATCATTTGAAGAAAGGCTATAACACACCAGAGGGTCAGGTATTATTATTCGATACAGAGGATTTATTTCCAAATGACGACTTATATAATATTGAGTGGGATAGAATTAGCCCCCTGGATAAATTCCGACTAAGTGATGAGCTTTCTAATTTGTACGAAGAAGCTGCATTGCTTCAACTGAAAGCCCAAAACACTCGAAAACATTTAAAGAAAGTTGAAAAGAATATGGGGATATTTATGAATCAAATAGAACAACTTGCAGAGAATGTCCCATATATAGAGATACATAAAGCCTTGATAAAGAGCAGTGCACAATTACCTGAAAAAAAAGAATAATATTTTCTTAAAACTTAATAGAGAATTATTGATTAGGTGCAAGGGTTCTCGTTTAAGCACAAGATTTATCATTAAAATTGAACGTAAGCAATGATGTCTCAAATTTTAGAGCATCCATAGAGAGACGCCCCCAATGGGAAATTTCAAAATCCTTCAACCATCCGTTATCAACTCTGCCTAATTTCATAAATTGTGACCTGAACAATGGCCCAAAGCAGCCTTTGTTAATAAAAAACAAGTGGCCAGGCTGCTCTGACCTTTAAAGGCCTTAAGAATATTCTCAAATTAGCCTGTAATGCATAAGAAAGAAATATTCATAGCATTATATCAGCCTGTTAAGCGCAGTAGAGGAGAATTTAAGGCCATTAACCATGGCAGCATTAAATATCCATTTTCCTGTTATCCCTTGATTTGTTGTATTTTTTTTAATAATTGAAATCATTATAGAGGAATTCGTCCAAAAACTTTACTATCAGACCCGATGAAACTTGAGCCGCGCCGTAGCGCCAGATACTATTATCTGAGATTTGTCCGCCTTAAAGGTCATCCAAGCGTGCTGGCCCGTGGCGTTGCTGTAGGAACATTTGTCGGTATAACCCCCACTATCCCATTTCATACAATCCTGTCACTCATATTTGCCTTTATATTAAGGGGAAGCAAAATTGCCGCCCTGTTTTCCACGATCATTGTCAGCAATCCAATAACTTTCTTACCGCAGTATTACCTTTCTTGGCAGATAGGTAACTGGCTGACACCGGGTAAACATTCCTGGAAGGACGTTGCAGGCCTGATAGATGCGATCTTAAATGGCGGCAAATTCGGTGAAACAATAACGGCCCTGGGGGAAATAGGAATGGAATCACTCATAATCCTGCTTGCAGGAGGGATAGTTTTAGCCCTGCCATTCACCCTGGTTTTTTACTGTCTGTCATACATGTTATTCAGATCCATCCAGAAAAAGCGTCTCGAAAAGAAGATACTCAAATAATACTTACTGCATGTATCACTATGCTGCCCGATGAGAAGATAAAAGATATCCTGCAACAGCAAAAGCTTGCCCCTAAAAAACGGTTCGGGCAGAATTTTCTGATAAACAGGAATATTTCGGAAAAAATTGTAAAGTTGGCCGGAGTCGGCCCGGATGACACTATCATTGAACTTGGTGTTGGCTTTGGGGCACTGACCTGTCACTTGGCGAAAATCTGCAAAAGGGTCATCGGACTTGAGATAGATTCGGGCATTATCCGTTACCACCGGGAAGCAGGCAGCCTGCCTGAAAACGTGACCCTGATGCACCAGGATATCCTGCAGGCTGATTTTTCAAAACTTGCTGAGGAGTCCGGGGCCCGCCTTAAAATCATTGCCAACCTGCCCTATTCCATATCCAACCCGCTCCTCTTCAAACTTACCGGGCACAGGGACAAAATTGAGTGGGCTGTACTGATGCTGCAAAAAGAAGTGGCCCAAAGATTAACCGCAGAAATCGGCACAAAGGATTACGGTATCCTGACTGTGCGCATGGCAGCCTGTGCTTCTGTTAAAAAGCTGCTAAACCTTGGTCCGCAGCATTTCCATCCCAGACCCAAAGTGGATTCACAGGTTGTAAAGATCACCTTTTTCCCCAGGCCTGAACGTGCAGCAGCCCTTCCCCATTATGACCCGGCGCTTTTCAAAAAAATAATTGATGCAGCCTTTCAACAACGGCGCAAAACCCTGGTCAATGCCCTTTCTGCATCAAATCGGCTTGAAGCTGATAAAATGACGATTGCACGATCACTCGAAAAACTGGGACTGGACAACCGGATTCGCGGCGAAAGGCTCAGTGTCGAAGATTATGTGGCCCTGACAAATATCCTGCAGCAACATTGATTCATTTTTTAAAAAAATAAACTATTCTAACAACTTCAAATTTAACCGGAGACAGCCATGAAAAATTTCGTCTTTCATAATCCCACAAAAATTCTATTCGGCAAATATACCATTCGATCTATCGGCGATGAAACTGCAGCATTCGGTAAAACCGCCCTCCTGGTATACGGCCAGGGAAGCATCAAGAATAACGGAATTTATGACCAGGTGACAAAGTCACTCCAGGATGCAGGTGTTACAATAATTGAACACGGCGGAGTCCAGTCCAACCCTGTTTTAAGTCATGTACACCAAGGCATTGCATTGGCCAAGGAAAACAAGGTTGACGTGATCATAGCTGTTGGGGGCGGCTCAGTTTTAGACAGTGCCAAGGCCATAGCAGCCGGGGCCCTGGTCGAGCATGATGTCTGGAAATTCTTTACAGGCAAAAAAAGCGTCAAGGATACCCTGCCCCTTACCTGTGTGCTGACCCTTGCCGCTTCAGGATCAGAAATGAACTCGGCCATGGTGATTACCAACGAGGCAACAAAGCAGAAATTCGTTAGCGCTAATAAGCATCTCTATCCGAAGGTTTCTATTCTCGATCCCACGGCAACGTTTTCGGTCTCACCTGATTACACAGCCTATGGAGCTGTTGATGCCATTTCCCATGTCCTGGAATTCTACTTTACCAACCAGGAACCATATACACCGGTGCAGGACCGTATCATGGAAGGCCTGGTCATAAGCTGCATGGACAGCTGCAACCGGATTCTGCAGAACCCGGAGGATTATGATGCCCGGGCAGACCTCATGTGGGCCGCAACCCTGGCCTTAAACGGCTTGACAGGAGCAGGCCTGGGCAGAATCAGTATACCCATGCACATGATCGAGCATTCCCTGAGCGCTTTATACAACGTGGCCCACGGTGCAGGTCTTTCTGTGGTCATGCCAGGCTGGATGGCTTACCAGGCGCAGCAGACTCCTGAAATTTTCGCCCAGTTCGCAGAACGGGTTTTCGGTATAACTTCAGGCAGTGTGGAAACGAAAGCTGCCGAAGGCATCCAGGCCCTGCTCTCCTGGTTTAAAAAGGTAAACAGTCCAACCAGTCTCACAGACTTGCATATTCCTGAGCAGGATATACCGATGATTGCGGAGAATGCTGTTGCCCTGGCACAAGTATGGGGCATGAAAGAGTATACTCAGGAAAAGATTGAAGATATTTTAAAGCTATGCGTCTAAAGGCGCTGACAGGGAATCGGTGCTTTCTAAATAAATAGGGAGCCGGATCTGAAAGGTCGCTCCTTTTCCCATTACTGATTCACAGGTGATTGTGCCTTCGTGTTCCTGTATTATGCCATATACTATGGAAAGTCCTATGCCTGTTCCTTTGCCGGCCTCCTTCGTAGTAAAAAATGGTTCAAATATTTTCTCCTGCATCTTTGGGTCTATACCTTTCCCAGTGTCCGAGTAAGTTATTAACACTTCATTATTATCAACTTGTGCTGACAAAATTATCTCACCTTTTCCATGCTCTTCTATGGCGTCCATAGAGTTTTGAATAAGATTAACAAAAATCTGCTCAAATTTGACTTGGTTTCCATACAGAAAAGGCAAATATTCTGCTAATTGAATATCAATTGTGATATTTTTGATTC
Organism: Deltaproteobacteria bacterium; assembly: GCA_024639555.1. Lineage (GTDB taxonomy): Bacteria > Desulfobacterota > Desulfobulbia > Desulfobulbales > BM004 > BM004. The sequence goes on along the minus strand of JAHEID010000152.1, from coordinate 434 downwards.
TGAGTCTTTCATTCATGAGAATCAAAGTGTCATCCAAAACCGTGGATAGTTTAACTGGATTGAAAGAGGTCACATCACTTCGGCCAAAAGTCCGCAAATGAGAAATGATGTTTGTTATTTTTCCAACCTGACGCAGCGACTCATTAAAATCCCCTGACAGTTCTGCCCTGTCCAGTTTCTCATTCTCTATATCATTCAGTGTGGATTCAAGTATTATCTTGATATAAGATAGTGGCTGGTTGATCTCATGTGCCACCCCAGTAGCAATTTCACCAAGAGAAGCAAGTTTGTCTTGTGCAAGAGCCCTCAACTCCACTTCTTGACGTTTTGCTTCTTCCATGTGCCTTCTTGTAATATCACGGGCAACACCGATCCTGCCGATCATTTGACCTTTATTATTTGTTAGGGGGGCTACATTTAATTCAACCGGAACA
>JAHEID010000151.1 GCA_024639555.1 Deltaproteobacteria bacterium | reverse complement strand
GGGCATATGTATTCACTCTATTTAAAATTCAGGGGCGGTAAGGGTGTGGCAACAGCCCTGGGGGTTTTTATCGTGCTTGAACCATTGGCCGCCCTGATCAGCATCCTGCTTTTTATCGCGGTTGTATATTTTTCCGGTTATGTCGCTGTAGGCTCCCTCCTGGTTGCCGCCCTGATGACCTTGTGGGTCTGGCTGCTTAAAGGTTCACCCAACCATGTATTTATGGCATTTTTTATCGGGGTACTTATCTGGCTCAAGCATGCTGATAATATCAAGCGCTTGTTTGAGGGGACTGAGGCAAACTGGAGAGTATTGAAAAAAGAAAAAGATAAGGCAGAATGACGAAAAATGAATGGGCAAACATAAAGGCAGCAGCAGACCTGCTTGGCCTGGGCGAAAAAGCAAGTCTTGCAGAGATCAAGAAGGCCTACCGGCGCCTGTCCAGAAAACACCATCCTGATATGCAGAAAATTCCAAATCAGGAAACAGAAGAAATTGCAATGTATGATCTCACCGAAGCGTATCAGACACTGCTGCAGTATTGCGCCGGGTATCGTTTTCCATTACTTCCCGGTGACGGCGAGCAGCTGGAAGCGGAAGACTGGTGGTTTGAACGATTCGGCCAGGACCACCTGTGGGGTAAAGGGAGTGTGCCTGAAGAAGATTCCGAAAAATAACACAAAAATCATATATAAAAATAGCAATTTATGCCATTGTTGAAAGCCTTCCTTCTTGTTGCAGGACGTGGTGAACGACTGGGGTCTTTGACAGCTGCAACACCCAAATGTCTGCTGCCGATCAATGGCACACCCCTGCTGCAAATATGGCTTCAGCATCTGGAATACTCCGGAATTGATGAGGTCCTGATCAATACGCACTGGCTGCACGAACAGGTAGAGGATTTTGTAGAACAATGGTCAGCCGGGCATAAGCAGCTGAAAATAATCCTCTATCATGAGCCGGTTCTGTTGGGCAGTGCGGGCACCCTGCTGGCCAACCGGCAATGGGCCGGGCCGGAACCGTTTTTTATTATCTACGGTGATAATCTGACGCGATTTGATTTGCAGAAAATGCTGGCCTTCCATGGAAGGCACCGGCAACCCCTTACCATAAGGATTTACAGGGGAGTTGATCCAAAACGTGCCGCCATTGTTTGTCTTGATGAAAATGATATTGTCATTGATTTTGAGGAAAAACCGGAAAAGCCGAAGTCTGACGTGGGAGCCGGTGGTATCTATATTGCAGATGGCGGAATTTTCGACTATTACCCAAAACTGAGAGAAAACAGAAGAAGCGGAGCGCTTGACCTGAGTCATCATGTTCTGCCCCGCATGATTGGGAAGATGAAAGCATATGACAGCGGTGAGTTTTCAATGGATATAGGGACGCCGGAATCATTAGCAGAAGCCCGGAGAAAGTGGCTGGAGGTAATGCATGGTGATACTTGCTTCAAGTTGTAATATTCTTATACTGTTTCACATATGCTGTTCAGAAGTATAAATAGTGAGAATAATCGGTTGTCCGCTAAAATTAAAAAGAGTATGTATGGATTCTGCCATCTAGATTTCAGAGGTCAGGATTTTCTTTGTTATTTATTGAATTTTTACAATAATTTATGGTGCTAATCTGATGTTGAAGCTATTGCACAGACTTCTTTCAGTTTTTCTTTTATCTTTTCTTTTTGTGTTCCCAGCCTATGGGGGCCATCTTGTTGACCGGGTCGTGGCTGTGGTCAATAATGATGTTATTACCCTTTCTGAACTTGAAAAGGCGGGCCGGGAATTCTTTGAACGTATTAAAGTGCAGGCACCTGCCGCAGAAGTGGACAGTGCCCTGGAAAAGGCCAGGGATGAAGTGCTGTCCAGACTGGTGGATAAATTTATTGTGCAGCAGCAGGCGGAGAAGTTGTCTATCACAGTCACGGAACAGGAGGTAGATACTGCATTCGACCAGATACTTGCCCGGAATAACGCCACAATTGAGGATTTCAAAAAGGAATTGGCGGCGATGAATATATCCGAACAGGAATACCGGGAAAACCTCCGTGGCCAGATTGTGCAGTCCAAGCTGATCAGCTATGAGGTGCGCTCGCGAATAGTCATTATTGAAGATGATATCAAGGCATACTACGAGAAAGAATACACCCAGGAAAAAGGAGAAGGCGGCTACCATATCCTGCAGATGGGTTTTACCTGGAGAAACTCTGTGACTCTGGAAAAAGCAGGGTTTGATTCAAAAAAGGCGGCCGGGGAAAAAGCAGAAGAGATCAGGGCAAGAGTGCTTGACGGCGAAAGCTTTGCCGAGCTGGCAAAAGCATATTCAAACTTGCCTTCAGCTGCCGATGGCGGAGACATCGGCCTCTTTAAGAAAGATGAAATGGCTGCCTATATGAAGGATGTAATCCTGGCAATGCAACCGGGCGAAATAAGCCCGATCGTTGAAACCGGCAATGCTTTTCAGTTATTCAAGCTGCTCTCGGTGCGTGAAGGAGATGTTGTTGTCAAGGCCCCGTATGAATCTGTGCGTGAGGAAATCAGGGACGTTCTATACCGTCAGAAGATGGAGGAACAGTATAAGACATGGATCAAAAGTCTCCGGGAGGAGGCATATATCAAGATATTGCTTTAATTGAATATTGGAGGGACCGAGGGTATCGGCTCAGAAAAACAATTGCATATAAAAAGTGGGCATGGAGAAAAGGAAAATCATGATGCCCGGACGGGTTCTGCTGGAACTATCGGGGCTTATCTGCGGGACAAGCGCCTGAGCCGCGATATTGGCCCCGAAGAGGTGCATGCAGCAACCGGCATCTCAAACACGGTTCTGCACGCCCTTGAAAATGATGACAGGGAGCAGCTTCCCGCCGAAGTCTATATAAAAGGGTTTTATAAAAAATATGCTGAATACCTTGGTGTAGATTTTGAAGAGCTGCAGGCAAAGTATCAACAGCAGGCCCAGAGTCTGAAAAAGCCCGGTCGCAGGTTTGATTTCAGCACTGTCATAACCCTGAGAGGACAAGGGGAGAACATTTTTAGCGAAATTTTTCGCTGGTTATTTCTGCTAATTGTCATTCTCGTTTTAGGATTTTTTCTCTACTGGATTTACAAAAATTACCTGGCACCCAATAACTCACTTGGTTTTTACCTGGATCAATTCCCGGCTTTTTATTCACTGCTGTCCTCAAAGGCTCCTGATCTTTTCTGTTGAATTAAGATGTCAGCTCCCCTGTAATGGCTCCCAAGAATATGACAGCTATCATTCTCAAGGTGAATGACCTTGGGGAATCAGACAAAATTGTCACTTTCTACAGTATGCAGGCTGGGAAGATTGCTGGAATTGCCAAGGGAGCAAAGAGAAGCAAGAAGCGTTTCAGCAATAAGCTCGAAATTTTTTCCCTGCTCGATGTCATGTATGACGACCGAGGCCGCGCAGGCCTTGTCCGCATAGCTGAAGCCGAGCTGCTGGCCTCCTTTTTGAGCCTGCGGGAAGACTATGAGCGCTACGTGAGCGCTAGCCTGGCCTGTGAACTAATCTATTACTGGTCCCGGGATTATGATGCTGATAAAAATATATTTCATCTTCTCCTCTGGGCTTTGCAGAGAATTGACAGGGGCAGCCCTCCACTCGTGGTGCAGATATTCTTCCAGGTAAAGCTATATACGCTTCTGGGGTACCGGCTGCATCTTTCCGGCTGCATCAAATGTGAAAATACCGAACAGTCCGGCATGCCCTACATATTTCATCCCGGCCGGCATGGACTGCTGTGCAGAACTTGTCATCCTTCGCTTATTTCCCGGGAGACGGTCTCCCTTTCCCTGAATACCATCAAGCTGCTCCAGCATGCCCAGGATCTGCCCATGGAAAAACTGGAGCGGCTCTGTTTTTCTGATGCTTCTGTGCGGGAAGCCTTGCAATTATTCAAAGTATATGGCCAGTATCTTCTGCAGCGCGAGATTACGGCCTGGAAGTTTCTGGGAAAAACTGAGGGGCAGGCATATCAATCCAGGTAGATAATTTCGCCGCTGTGCTGGATTATTCTGGAACCATCATCCAGTTCCAGGATTATGCCGCCGGAACTGTCCAGGCCGACAATTTTTGCCTCAAACTGGGGATTCTCCCGGACATCAAAACCGAAAAGCACCCTCCGCCCAAAGATATCTGTCAGCCCTTTATAGCTTTCCAGAAGCAGATGTTCATCTGCATGCATGATTTCTGCCCGTGTCTCATTGCGCCTCGCAATGCCGCCATGATTTTCAAGGTGCTGTGCTTCTTCGTAGTAAAGCAATCCGATATTCCAGCGCAGCTTTACCAGCAGTCTGGCTGTCATCTCCGCTAAATTGATTTCCTTCTCCAGGCAGGATTTGAGGGAAGTCGCCTGTTTGGAGAGTTCGGTGGGAAATTCATCGTTATTGACATTGATTCCAATACCGACCAGGACATATTCCTCAGCAAAACGGGAACCAGTAAATGTTTCAGTGAGGATGCCGGAGATCTTTTTGTTGTCTGCCAGGACATCGTTTACCCATTTTATATGTGCTTCAACGCCGTAATATCTCAGGGCTTCACAGCAGGCAACACCGGCAGCCATGGGCACAAGGAGGCTGCTTTCAGGCAGCAGGGTATTAACCATGACAAGTGTCATCCAGAGCCCGCCTCGCGGGGCATGCCAGGACCTTTTGAAGCGCCCCCTGCTCTGCACCACTTCATCGGCCAGGATGACAGTCCCGCTGGGAAAAGACAGATTTGCCTCTTCGGTTCTCTGGATAAGTTGGCGGGCCCAGTCCATGCCCCTCGGAATCTGCTCATGATGCTCAATGGTATGGCCTACTATGGCACCATATTGTAATACGGTATTTACAGTATCTAAAGTGAATTTCCTGCTGCGCAGGGGGATTTCCTCGTCATTTATAATCTGCTGGATGAGTCCGGAGATATGGTTGTTAGTATTGATCATCACAGGTCATATTTAAGGGTGCAAGAAACCAAAACAGTTCATGATCCAAGCTTGCCGACGATGCAAGCAACATAACTACTATAGCACTGAACAGAGTATGGGCACTTTACTATTCGTCTAAATTGATTCGTCATTTTGTATTAAACGTATCTTGGTATTTAATGGTGCTGATTACTGCTCCACACCTGTGATCAAACATAAGTGCATTGACTCTATTTTTCCATCACAATTTCAGGTAATGCAGTGTTGTACAATCTCGAGATCCTGGCCCTCCGGTATCGGGCGACGGTATACCGGATGGCCCGAATTTGTTGTTGACAGCCCAGCCGAAGACTTATAAAGGTAGTAGGTTGCCAGCAAAGGGGTGTTTGCACAGGGCACCCTGTTTTACGACTAAGGCATAAAAGGCAGGTACTTATCATCCCATTGTTTGGACCTTTCAATTTTTCA
>JAHEID010000150.1 GCA_024639555.1 Deltaproteobacteria bacterium | reverse complement strand
ATTCGGTCGGCATATTTCCGCTTTAAAGCAGAAAGCACATAATACTTCCCGCTGGTTCTTTCCATAACACACCTCCTTTGTTGTTTTAAGGAATGGGGGATCGGGGCATGAATAGAAGTAGCTTCAAAACCCCATCTAAGGCCCAATGGCTGCGTTGCCCCGCTAACGCGGGATTCGCATCTGATTTTTTAGGTTAAGGTGCAGCACAGATCTCCGATAAATGCTCATCCGCCTCAGGCGGACTGCGCTTTCTCGACTTGTCCCGCCATAGCCCGTAGCCTGTCGGAGGGCGACGGCGGATCGGCCTGCGCCTTGCCCTTGGACCTGATCTGGGGTTTTGAAAACACTTCTAGTGAATTATGGTGCGATCCGAAGATTACCGGATTCCAAAATAATGTCTTATTGAGACATAATTCATTTAACAAAAAAGGCACTTAGAATCAATCTAAGTGCCCGCAAAAATTTGGTGCCGAAGGCTGGAATTGCAAAAATACAAATGATACCGAATAGGTAATAAAATCAAAGCTAGTTTAAACGACATTCAGCGAGTTTTCGTACAGTCCTGGCTGCCTATTCGCATATCAGCTGTATATGAATCCAATATCCCTTAAACCGCCAATTTTACCCCCCAAATGCCAGTTCTAAGCCAAATCGACTTTATAAATGGCTCTTTTCTCAAGTTATCAATTAGTTACTAAGGTCCAACCTCCTTATTTATCTCAAAACAGCATGCATTAATTTGAAAATTTCGGCGATACTTGGTATATATTAATATATAGCGCGTTGTTGATCTTGAGATGAAATTTGGCCTTGCGCCTCAATACGATCCAGTTTTGCTGAGAGATGGTTTTTATTTTTTCTTCATTAAACAAGATAGTTTATATACCCCCGTGCCGAATTAGTGACCTGTCACCCTTGTCCAACAGGCTTCGCCTCATAATTCTATTGATACTCATGTTATCTTTCCATGGCTGTGCTGATATGAGAGAAGTTGTTAAATCTCTGCCGCTTCATATCCACCCGGAGGAAAAGGTCAGACGAAATGACTTTTTTGTTGAAAAAGAAGATGACGTCATTGGCCGGTTAGCGGCAATCAGAATTGAAAAGGAGGATACGCTGCCGGATATTGCGAGACACTTCAGCCTGGGAATCAATACAGTCAGTGCAGCTAATCCGGGGATAGATATATGGGTGCCTGAGGTCGGAGAGCGCATCCTGTTGCCGCTGAGCTTTATCCTGCCAGACACCCCTAGAAAAGGTATTGTGATCAACTTAGCCGCTATGAGGCTCTTTTATTTTAAAAAAGCGGGTAAACTATTGGCCGTGTCGACCTACCCGGTCGGTATCGGTACCACAGAGCGGCCCACTCCCATGGGCCAAATGTATGTAAAGCGCAAGAAGATCCGGCCGACCTGGTATGTGCCTGCCTCGATTGCTGAAGATCATCGGGAAAAGGGAGATCCTCTGCCGGCTAAAGTACCGCCGGGGCCTCTGAATCCTTTGGGAGAATATGCTCTCTATTTAAGCAACTCAGGCTATTTGGTCCATGGTACGAATAAGCCGGCCAGTATCGGCCTCAGGGCAACCAATGGCTGCATAAGACTCTATCCGGAAGACATAGAGAGACTTTTCGAAAACGCTCCGGTCAAAACACCTGTAAGCATTGTTAACCAGCCATATCTAGTCGGCCAGCGTGATGGAATAATTTACATAGAAGCGCATAAGCCCTTTGAAGAATCAGGCATCGCTGAGTTGAAGAGGACATATGCAAAATTGAGAAATATTGAAAAGAAGTCAGGACACGCACTTGACTGGAAAAAGGTTGGGAAAGTAATGGGCGAGGCCCGCGGGTTCCCTGTCCCCGTATTCGATATCAATCGTGGAAGTGAAAAGGTTGCTGCGGAAACGATAAAACTCTGGCATCCGGGCAAGTTGTATGGCAAACCGGAAATACCGGAACTCCAAACGGACGCGTGGTATGTTCTGGCTGCTACTTTGCGTGACAAGGTTGACGCTCTGAGGCTTGCGGCAATTATTAACCATCAGGGCCCACCAATTCCCGCAAGGGTGTTGTCAACGAGCGATCGCTACCGTGTTCTCGCAGGACCTTTTAAAAACAGGCGCGAGGCTAAAGACGCGGCAAAACGTTTGAAAATTGATTTGGAAATAGACGGTATATTGGTTGAACCGATAAAGGAGGGTGAGCCCATTGCGCCTTTACTTTCACGTTCAAGTAGCTTAAATTATTGAAATATCTTTATACAGAACCTGAGGTGATCCTGCATTGGGAAATTAGGCAATGGTTGTACTTTAGTTCCAAAAGAGGTACTTTTTTTGCGAAGTGTCTATAACCACGTGAGTATTTTTTGTGAAGTTACGCAGAATTTTCCAGTTGCTATTATGGTCAGTTAAACTGAACAGAAAGGAGGTGACGACATTATGAAGAAGAGTCTTTTGATGATCTCAATAATGCTTGCTCTCGCTATTGCCTTAGGGGGTTGCGCTACAAAAGGTGATCTCGAGGAGGTGCAGGCTCGGGAAAAGGCGATTGGCGCTAAAGCTGATCAGGCGGCCCAGGATGCCGAGGATGCCAAGGCAGCTGCCGATCAGGCTGTGAAGAAAGCAGATGAAGCAGTGGCCCGCGCTGAGGAAGCTGAAAGGAGGGCAATGGAAAGAGAGAGAATCGCAGCTGAAAAGGAGAGAATCGCAGAGGAAAAGGCGAGAATGGCAGAGGAAAAGGCAAAACAAGCGGAAGCTGCTTTTCAGAAATCAATGAAGAAGTAAATCAAAAGGAAGTGGCAGGGTCTGAGCCCCCCACTTCCTTCTATTTTCACCGTTTAGCATGATACGTATTTCAGATATATCTGGCAGAGGTCCGGTTTGCGATTATCAGGCACATTATTAACAAGCACAAACACGCATACGGGCATAAGGCAGAGAGGAAAAGGCGTGTATCTTCGCCTTTTCTTCTTCTGCATCATGTTTACCCCAATTTTTATATGCGGATGCAGTTCCTTTGATAAGGGATATGAGACCAGATCTATTTCCCGGGAGGCAAATGATTTTTTCAACCAGGGAAAATACGAGGCTTCTCTGAGCAAATACGAGCAAATTATTGAGAAAAATCCAGCAGTAGCGGACAGAGTTCTCTTCGAGATGGGTATTATTTATGCCTATCCGAAAAACGAACAAAAAGATTATAAGAGATCTCTGGACTGTTTTCAGAAAATCCTAAGGGATTACCCGGATAGTGAATTCAGGCAGGACAGCCAGATGCTGATTCTTCAAATCCACAATGTCATCATCAAGAATAAAATAATTGCTACGCAGCAAACACAGGTTGAGGCTTCCCAGCAGGAGGTTAAAGGCAAAGAGAACGAGATTATCTCACTGCAAGAGAAGATCGAAACGCTCGAATATAAGATTGAATTGCTTGAACATAAGATTTTTGCACTCCGGACGGAACCGGCAGATAAAGTTCTGATAGAAAAGAAAGAGCGACGATTGACGTTGCTCTCAAAGGGCGAGGTGATCAAAGCCTACAAAATAGCCCTGGGGGGTGACCCGATTGGCCCGAAAGAAAGGCAGGGCGATAACAAAACCCCGGAGGGAACCTACATAATCGATTCAAGAAACAACAACAGCGAATATCACCTGTCTCTTCATATTTCCTATCCTAACGAGAAAGACAAAATGCGAGCAAAAGAACTTGGTGTTTCTCCGGGCGGCGATATAATGATTCATGGCATCAAAAATGGTCTCGCGTGGGTGAGTACATCTCATGCAGAGGTTGACTGGACAAAAGGGTGTATTGCCGTTACAGACGAAGAGATGGAGGAAATCTACAGGCTGGTGCCAAACGGTACGATTGTTGAGATAAGGCCATAGAAAAACCGCACAACCTATCGTTCCACCGAATCGCACAGATAAAAAAACGGATTCGGCAAGTTGCTGAATCCGTTTTTTATAATTTAGAAATGGTGCCGAAGGCCGGAATTGCAAGATGAATAATAATATTAAGTAGTTAATAAAATCAAAGATAGTTTAAGCGACATTAAGCGAGTTTTTGTACAGTCCTGGCTGCATATTCGCATATGAAATGCTTATGGAATTTACAAAAAGAATCTAACTGCCGACACGAAAATTTTCATTCAATCATCCCTATAAGTCACACAACTTTGTTTTTTACCAGAGTTACTTTCAAAAAAGGACTTCTTATCCCTTATTTATCAAACTGGTACAGCACTTCGATTTTTTTTGTATGATCGTTCCTATTTTCTTCTTGAAAGATCATATGCTATCGATTATTAAAAACTACTTGCATTTACCATTGGTGATGAGGGCCCAGTGGGCAGAGAATTTGCGATCTTTAATCTCAAAAACGGGAACGAAGGAGGTAGCAAAATGAAGAAATTAAGTTCAATTTTGATTCTGATTGTCTCTGTTTGTTTGCTTTTCTCGGGGGTTTCGCTGGCGAAAAGCTTTACCATTGGGCTGAGCAACGGCTGGGTTGGCAGCGAATGGCGCACCCAGATGATCGACGAGGCTAAAGCTGCTGCTGCCAAATGGCAGAAAGAGGGCGTCGAGGTGAAAATAATCGTCCAGAGCTCGAACGTTGACGTCCAGGGACAAATCGCACATGTGCGCAACTTTATTAACCAGGGCGTCGACGCCATTATTATCAATCCCAACAGCCCCACCGCCTTTGATCCGGTGTTTCGACAGGCCAAAAAGCAGGGTATTATCGTTGTTTCCACTGATGCCGAGGTGTCGTCCAAAGATGCCATCTACGTGGGTATCGACCAGAAGGGTTGGGCCATGAAGTCCGCCCGCTGGCTTTCTGCGACGCTGAACGGCAAGGGTAAGGTGGTCGCCATCAACGGTGTGGCCGGACACCCGGCCAACCAGATGCGGGTTGAAGGTTACAGAGAGGTATTTTCCAAGTACAAGGGTATAGAGATCCTGAACGAAGTCAATGCCAACTGGGACCAGGCCCAGGGCCAACAGGCCATGCAGAACCTGCTGGCAACCTATCCGGATATCGACGGCGTATGGGTGCAGGACGGCATGGCGGCCGGAGCCTGGCGAGCCATTCTTACCGAGAACCGCACCAACATCGCCGCTACCGGCGAAATTCGCAAAGATTTTCTGGAAACCTGGAAAGCCAAAAACCTCAATTCCGGGGCTTCGGTTAATCCGCCGGGTTGCATGGCGAGCGCCCTGAACGTCACCGTGCATTTGCTTCTAGGCAAAGAGTTTAAGAAGCCAGTCAGCGACGGTAAGTATGGAAATGCCCTTTACATTCCAATCCCATTTATTGATTCAAACAACTTTGACCAGGCCTATAAACAGGTCCAGGGCAAACCGGGACACTACTCGGTGTCCGAATCTCTGACTATTAAAGAGGCAGCTGCCTACTTTAAGTAATTATGGGTGTTCTCGAAGTCAAAGGAGTTGACAAGCACTTCGGAGCCGTCGTTGCTCTGGAAA
>JAHEID010000149.1 GCA_024639555.1 Deltaproteobacteria bacterium | reverse complement strand
CAGGCCCTGGAAGAGGAATAACAGCCAGCAGTCAACTTTAACTGTGAGGAAGCAGCCATATGAAGCATGCTGACAGGGTCGGGCCCGTCTTGATTGTCGAGGATGACAGAAACACTGCAGTCCTGATTAAAACCTATCTGGAGAAAGAAGGGTTTCAGACTGTTCTTGTGTTTGATGGTGAAGAGGCCTTGAAAATGGTCAAAACCACTAACCCCGGTTTTGTTATTCTTGATATCATGCTGCCGAAAATGGATGGCTGGGAGGTTTGCCGCAGGCTGCGAAGTTTCTCTGATGTCCCTGTTTTGATGCTAACGGCCCGCGAAGAGGAAATCGACAGGGTCCTTGGATTGTCCCTGGGCGCAGATGATTATGTTGTAAAACCTTTCAGCCCGCGGGAACTGCTGGAACGGGTGAAGGCCATCCTGCGCAGGGCCAGACCCGTGCAATCATCAAAAGTAGAGCGACTGTCCATGGGAGGCCTGGTTCTGGATCCAGAGAAACTCAAGGTTACCCTGCACGGTAAGACGGTTTCACTGACTTCCCATGAGTATAAATTGCTCTATGCCCTTATGCGTTCCCCGGGCCGGGTATTTTCCCGTTCAGAACTCCTGGATCATTTTTACCAGCATGGTGAAGTGGTTGTTGACCGGGTTATTGATGTGCATATAGGCAAGCTCAGGCAGAAGATTGAGAAGGACCCGTCAAGCCCGCAATATATCCAGACAGTCCGCGGCTTTGGTTACAGATTTACAGACGAGGATGAGGCTAAGCCATTATGAAACAGCGGCTGCTCTGGAAATTGCTCCTGTTAAATATCGTACCGGTGATTGCCATCATAATCCTTGTGGTGTGGTTGTCCATCGACCAGTTGGCAGCAGGTTACTTTATGGAACTCATGGACAAATACGAGGTGTCACCAGATGATATCCACCAGATGTTCCTGACTGCCGTCCACCGTTACCTGCTTTGGGCCACAATAGCTGCCCTGGGCCTGGCTTTTATTATCAGCTATTTTCTCATGCGAAGAATTCTGCAGCCGCTGTCTCAGATGTTGGTTATTACCCGGGACGTCGCTAAAGGCAATTTTTCGGCCCGGGTCGAAGTCACATCCAAAGATGAGGTAGGCCAGCTTGGCATAGCCTTTAACCGCATGGCAGACAGCCTGGCCAAAGTTGAACAACTGCGTAAAACCATGGTCGCCGATGTGGCTCATGAACTGCGGACACCGCTGACAAACCTGCGAGGGTATCTTGAAGCACTGAATGATAAGGTACTGCCGCCCTCACCGGAAACCTTTGAAATGCTGCAGCAGGAAATATTGCGCTTGGTGAGTTTAGTTGAAAATCTTCAGCAGTTGGCAAAGGCAGATGCGGCCCGGGCCTTTCTGAAGCGGGAGAAACTCTCACTTGGAGAGGTGGTGGAGCAGATGCTTACTCTTTACCAGCCCCATTTCCAGGAGAAACAAATTACAGTTGAGAAGACTATTTCTCCGGATGCCGAGTTTGTCATGGCTGACCGTGGCAAGTTGCTTCAGGCTGTGCGAAACCTTGTAGAAAACGCCTGGAAATACACACCTCAAGACGGCAGGGTGGCTATAGCCAGCCAACCGTACAAGGATACGGTCAAAGTGGTAATTTCCAATAGCGGACCAGGTATTCTGGAGAATGACCTGCCGTTTATATTCGAGAGATTCTTCCGGGCTGACCGCTCCAGGTCCCGTGACGCGGGCGGAGCAGGCATTGGCCTGTCAATAGTCAAGGAATTGATAGAAGCCCATGGCGGCAATGTGGGAGCCGAAAGCCGGGATGGGGACACACGGATTTGGTTTACTCTGCCGGCCTGATTCAGAATTTCCCGCAGCCGCTTGCGCATTTGCAAAGCAGTCTGCCGGAAATCTTCATAGAATGCTAATCAAATTTGTTCGCAGAGCCCGCCGGCAGATATGCCGCACCGAAATATACACCTCCTCCATGTGATTTCATGTAGTTACAGCAAACTAAAAATGATTAATCGGATGTAAAAAGCCCTCTGAGCCATGGTTTTTTACTGTTGCTTTCAAGAATATTTCCATTACATCTCCAGTGTAATACTCTTTCATCTGTTTCGTTATTCCATAATAATCTGTCATAATTTCAGTAAATTATAGCTGAAAAAAAATTGTTAATATATAATATTGACAGTATAGACATATTGCTATATGGTAATATGGCAATATTAATTGAGCTAAGGAGAGTTGCCTTGAAACAGTTTATCAAAGTTATGAAAGCCATGTCAGAACCTAACCGGGTGAAGATGCTGAAACTTCTCCAGCAAAAGGAACTATGCGTCTGTGAGTTGCAGGCCCTGCTGGACCTGGCCCAGCCCACGATCTCAAAACATCTGAAGCTGTTGGAGGATGCCGAATTGGTAGAAAGCTATAAAGATAAACTCTGGGTTAATTACCGGCTGGCAACAGGTGATAATTCCATTTATGCAAGGACCCTGCTGATAAATCTCAGTGGATGGCTGAAGGATGACCCTGAAATTGTAAACCTTACTCTTAAATCTCTTCATGTTCATCGAGACTCTTTATGCAAAAAAGAATAACAGGCAAAACAGATGGAACTTCTAAACAGCATCAACGATAAGCCTGAAGCAAAAACACAAGTTATGGAAAAGACTTCTGTTGCACCAAGGCACATTAAGGTAAAATTTCTTTTTGCCGGCTTAGCAGGTCTTGTTGTTTGGTATGTTGTGTACCGACAGTTGCTGCCGTTTTCCCAGTATCTCACTTACAATATATTTGGCCTCACTCCGGAAAGCCACCTGGGGGAGGCTGTTGAATTCTTTGTCTATGACACACCCAAGGTGCTCATGCTCTTGACCCTGGTGGTTTTTGGCGTTGGCATCATCCGTACATTTTTCACTCCGGAAAAAACAAGGGCTCTGTTGGCCGGCAAGCGAGAATCGGCCGGCAATGTGCTGGCCGCTATGCTTGGCATTGTCACACCCTTCTGTTCCTGTTCCGCAGTGCCGCTGTTTCTGGGCTTTGTCACTGCCGGAGTACCCCTGGGCGTTACCTTTTCATTCCTGATCGCCGCGCCAATGGTCAATGAGATAGCCTTGGTATTGCTTTACGGCCTTTTAGGGTGGAAAGTGGCGGCCCTGTACCTTGGTACCGGTCTATTGCTTGCAATTATCGCCGGCTGGGCAATCGGTCGCCTTGGAATGGAAAAACATATGGAGGATTGGGTCCTGGATTTACGGGCCGATGGTGGTGCAATTATTGAAGAGAGTCTCACCTTGCAGGACCGCATTAAGAAGGGTGGTGAGGCGGTGAAAGATATCGTCGGTAAAGTCTGGATCTATGTAATTGCCGGTATCGCTGTTGGCGCTGCCATCCACGGGTATGTGCCCGAGAACTTCATGGCATCGATCATGGGTAAAGATGCCTGGTGGACGGTGCCTGCTGCTGTTCTTGTCGGCATTCCCATGTACTCCAATGCAGCCGGCATTGTGCCGGTTATCCACGCCCTGCTCGGAAAGGGAGCGGCGCTGGGAACGGTTCTGGCTTTTATGATGAGCGTTATTGCCCTGTCTTTGCCTGAAGCGGTTATCCTCAGAAAAGTACTCAAACCACAGTTAATCGCCACATTTATAGGTGTTGTCGGCATCGGCATACTTTTGGTCGGCTACCTGTTCAATTTAATAATTTAATTTTATATCTCAATACGATTCGGAGGAGCGACTTATGAAGATTTTAGTTTTAGGGCCAGGGTGTCCGAAATGCACGGAAGCAGAAAAAATTGTCAAGACAGCCCTTCAGGAGGTGGAAGTGGAAGCCTCGGTTGGGAAGATTTCCGACTTTCAGGAGATTGCCAAACTCGGAGTGTTTTCCACCCCGGCAGTGGTGATCGACGGAGAGGTGAAATGTGTCGGCAAGGTGCCGAGCAAGAGTGAAGTAATAGGCTGGCTTACCATATAATTTAACAATAATAGATTAATGCAAGGAGGGAGCTATGCCTCTCGTAGATGCAAAACAATTATAGAAAAGACCCGAACAACCCTGAAGAGGCCTTAGAAGGATATATTACTGCTGAGATGGACCTGATAAAAAGTTTTTCCGGGGAACTGCAAAATGCAGCATTTACCGCTGTGGCCCTTCCAGTATATAGGCACATAAATGAGGATTTCGGCGTCCAGGACAACATGAATTTTGCTGCCAAACTGTATCTGCTTTACAGAGACACTGATATTGATTTGCTTTTTTTTAACGGTGACAGCCGATCCACCAGCTTCGGGTTTGATTTTTCAAAAAATCTGGCTTCAAATTTTGAAATCCATGGTGAGGTGGCATATACCCCGGACCATGATAAATTCATTCTCTATGAAGATGGCTCCACTGCAACTCAAGAAACCTCTGCGCTTTCCTATCTCCTGGGCCTCCGCTATTTGTCGCAACATGATATCACTTCGATCATTGAATATTATCATAACGGTGCCGGTTATACAGAAGAAGAACTGGACCGTTTTTTTCAACTTATTCTTGACGGAGAAGATTCAGGTTCCGATATACTGCTTGAGAAAGCCCGGGAATTGAGTTTGCGTGGTTATGGCAAACCTTTTCTGGGGAGCAATTACCTGTACGCCAGGTTTAGCCAGAAAGAGCCCTTTGATATTCTCTATTTCACTCCCGGCATAACCACAATCATAAACCTTGACGACAGAAGCTATACTCTAACACCTGAGGTTGTGTATACAGGGTTTACCAACTGGGAACTTCGGGGCCGATTCTCGTACATAGACGGTGGTGAATACACTGAATACGGGGAGAAACAAAACAGCAACAAGTGGGAAGTCCGCGTCCGGTATTTTTTTTAGCAACAAGACTAAAATACGGAACAATCTCTTCCATTATTATCAGGCTTATGCAATCTTTTAAGATGCATCAGCCGCCAAAGGCGGGTAGCTGGTGGGGCAAAAAAGTTACCCCAATTGAGGCAAAGAATTTTCAATAGAATAAAAATTTCTATTAATACCTTGTGCAGTTGGGGCGTGGCTGGGTGAGGGTCAAAAAAGACTGAGAAAAACAAAGTAACTTATCAGAAAGATACAACTTTCCTTTTTCCGTTCCCAAAATTGCTTGTATCAGTGCACGTAAAAAAGGCCCTTTCCTTAATTGGGAGGGGCCTTTCTTTTCGCACACATATCCACTGTACATCTTGTACTTTCAGGATTCATTCACAACTTTCAATGCAGCTATTTATGGTTTTGAAATAAAAAAAGCAGGGCCATTTCTGGCCATGCCTATTACCGGTTATCCCCTCTTTGATTTGTCATGACACGTAAAACAGCGCGTTGGTGCGTTTTCACTGCCCGACTCTTTATGGCAACCCTTGCATAAAGGATGAGCTATCGATTGCCAGGATACATTGTCATCGAATTTCCTGGGAAAGGCCTCTTCACTGTGGCAGTTGTCGCATTTGCCCTGGGACAGATATAGGGGTGCCAGGGAATGCTTTTCATGGTTGAATTTAA
>JAHEID010000148.1 GCA_024639555.1 Deltaproteobacteria bacterium | reverse complement strand
GGAACCAGGGTTAAAATGATAGGTAGAATCGTATGATTGAACAGCACAACAAAAATTTCCAAGGTATAGCCGGTGTTGTCCTGATATCTGTACTTGCGGTTATCGCTTTATCATCATGCACAATGGTATCAAAGGAAATGCTGCCAGGTATTGAATACCGTGAAAATCCTAATGTGGAAATTATCGAGTATGACGATCATGCAAAACTTCAGGAGGATTGTATCAAGCAGCACAAGAAGACCGGTTGGCGCTATTCCGGATGTTCATTGGTGCCGCATGATGCTAAGCAGAAGTGTATAATCCGGGTCATGGCAGGGGATGAGAAAACAAAAAAACATGAGCTGGCACATTGTCACGGGCATGCTGATACTTTTTGGCCATGGATGGCTGATTTTGATTTTTACGGAAAGCGTAAGCGGTTGCAATGAGGCGCAAGCTAATTAGAACCCGACTTCATATGATTATAAGACAAATAATAATTATATACTTCCTCAAATCATATGTTCTTTTTGTTTGATAATCCTGTGCGCCAATGATATCTATCGATTGACATGTGAGCTTAAGGTTTAAGGGACCGAGGGAGGGGAAGTTCAGTTTTGAGTTTTAAGTTTTAAGTTTTAAGTTTTGAGTTCTAAGTTTTAAGTTCTGAGTGTTCAGTTGTGAAAAGCTATAAACCATGGCGCAGAGGCACAAAAAATACGCGATAAATACGCAACTATAATTGAAAAAGAAAATTATTAGTAAATAGATCTAAAACATTTATCCTGAAATCTTGTAGCTGATAACTGACTACCAATACCCCATGACGACCACAAATAAAGAGCAAGCACTGTTTCAAGCGGACGAGAAACTGATAGAATGGATGCGGGATATCCGCCGCACCATCCATCAGCATCCTGAACTTGCAAACGAAGAGCACCACACCCAACGCTATATATGTGAAAAACTGCAGGAACTTAACATTCCATTCCGCACCGAAGGTTTGCACACCGGTATTGTTGCAACCCTGGGGCCTTTTGTTTCCGATGATCAGGACAACCACTGCGTTGCCCTGCGTGCAGACCTGGACGGGCTGCCGGTGGACGAAAAAACAGGCCTTGGCTTTGCTTCAAAACTCCCCGGCCTCATGCATGCCTGCGGTCATGACGGCCATGTGGCCATGCTGCTCGGCGCCGCTGCAATGCTGCAGCATGTGGAACTTCCCGGCCGGATTATTTTTCTCTTTCAACCTGTGGAAGAATCCGGGGAAGGCGCCCTGGCCATGATTGAAGACGGTGCCTTTGCAGGTGTCCAGGCCATATACGCCGGGCACATAGACCGTCATTTCAAAGTCGGCCAGATTGCAGCCGAACCCGGTCTGATCTGTGCCTACACCGATAAATTTGAGATCAGGGTCTGCGGCCGCGGCGGTCATGCGTCCCGGCCCCATGAAACCATTGATGCCATCGTGGTGGCCAGCCTTCTTGTCATGTCCATCCAGACCCTTGTTTCCAGGGAGATAAACCCATCCTACCCTAATGTTGTCAGTGTAGGGCGTTTCAGCGGCGGGTCCGCCTACAATGTTATTGCGGAGGAAGCTGTACTCGAAGGCACCATACGCGCCACCCATCCGGAGATCAGGTCCCAGATCATTGACGGCCTCGAGCGCATGGTCCGGGCCATGGACGGCTTGTATAACGCCAAAACAACCATACACTTCCGCGACGGATTGCCGCCTGTCATCAATCATCCCCTTGCTGCTCGTCTGGCCCGCGATGCTGCAAAAAAAGTAGTCGGTCCGGAGGGTGTTGTCAAGCAGCGCCACCCGAGCCTTGGCGGCGAAGATTTTGCCTACTTTCTGCAGAAGGTTCCCGGCTGCCTTGTACGTTTCGGTGCAGGACATCCTGAACTGCCGAACACCCCGGCCCACAGTCCTTATTTTGATTTTGACGAGGGAGTTCTGCCTATCGGCGCCGCATTTCTTGCCCAGGTTGCCTGGCAAACCCTGCAGCAAAAAGATATCTTCGTAACTCCTGTCGGCGGTTATTCTCCTGCCATGAACGAACCGGATCCGCTCAGCAAAGAGGGGAAGAAGTAATGCAGGAGAAAGCTATTGAATTCAATATCAGTAAACCCTTTTCCCTTGGAGTCGAGATCGAGCTCCAGATCCTTGACAGGGAAAGTTTGAACCTGGTTCCCAGGTCACCTGAGATCCTGGCCATGGTCCCGGATAATTTAAAGGAGAGGATAAAACCTGAATTCATCCGGTCCATGCTGGAAGTCAACACTGAAGTCTGCGCCAACATGGATGAGGTCAAGCAGAACCTGGCGCAGCTTATCAAAAAGGCTGAAAAACTGGCCCGTAGCAATAACTGTTTTCTTTTTGCCGCCAGCCTGCATCCCTTTGCCCGGCACAGTGACCAGAAACTCTACGATCATCCCCGCTATACGCGCATCATGGATGATTTGCAACTTGTGGGCAGGCGTTTCATCACCCAGGGGCTCCATGTCCATGTGGGCATGAGCGACCGTGATACTGCCATTCGTGTCTGTGACAATATCCGCCTTTTCCTGCCCATACTCCTGGCCTTGACCTGCTCCTCGCCGTATTACGAAGGGATCGACACAGGGCTTCACTCATACCGGGCCAAGCTGTTCGAGGCCCTGCCCCTGGCAGGCATGCCCGACCAGCTTGAAAGCTGGGGAAAATACCTGGAAATGGTCAGACTTCTTACCAATACAGGCATAATTACCGGCGTACGCGACCTGTGGTGGGATGTACGGCCGCATCCTGATTTCGGCACCATCGAAGTCCGCATCTGCGATTTGCCGGCTACCTTTACCGAGATCCTGGCCATCGTCGCACTTATCCAGGGTCTGGTGGCAGAAATGGCTGAATCGGACAAGCATCTCAATCCAAACATGCAGGTGCTGAAAAGCAATAAATGGCAGGCAGCAAGATACGGACTGGCAGGCACATTCGTCTATCCCCTGCTCCAGAAAAAAATATCCATGCAGGAGGCTGCCGGTGAGATATTTGCCAAGGTTGCCCAGGTCATGGAAAAACTGGGGACAAGCCACTACCTTTCTGACCTGCAGCAGATCATAGAGTCCGGCACCAGTGCAGACCATCAGCGTAAAATTTATACGGAACAGAAAGATTTTTCTGCACTAATCAAAGAACTGCACCCTAAATTCTGGCAATGAAAAAATCTGGCAAAGCAATAGTTGCAACCGGCCATCCGCTGGTGAGCGGTGCGGCCGTAGAAATACTGCGCAAAGGCGGCAATGCTTTTGACGCCGCCGTTGGCGCAGGTTTTGCCGGTGCGGTTGCTGAACAGACCCTTACCAGCCTTGGCGGTGGTGGTTTTTTACTGGCACGAACGCGTCAGGGCGAAGAAATACTGTTTGATTTTTTTACTGACACACCCGGCAGGGGCCTTGACAACAGTGATCTTGAACCGCATTTCTTTCCGGTCACCATTCATTTTCCCGGCTCTGACCAGGATTTCAATATCGGCCTCGGGTCAGTGGCAGTGCCGGGCAACCTCAAGGGTTTTCTCCATGTCCATCAGCGCCTTGGCAGACTGGATCTTGCAGAAATCCTGCAGCCGGCAATCCGTCTGGCCGGTGACGGCCTTGAACTCAATGACTCGCAGGGATATTTTTTAAACCTTTTAGAACCCATTGTGACACATTCCCCGGCAGGCCGAAAACTTTATACCATAAACGGCTCCTGCGCCAAGCAGGGTGACCATATAACAAACCCGGAAATTGCGGACTTTTTGTCTCAGCTCCCGAAAGATTGCGGCGAAAGCTTTTACAGGGGATCACTGGCAAAGACAATTGACCACGATATGCGCAAGGGCCAGGGATTGCTCACTGCTGAAGATCTTGCAGCCTACAAGGTCATTGAGCGCGCCCCCCTTGCCATTGGCTATAGGGATTACACGTTCCTGACCAACCCGCAGCCCTCGATGGGCGGTTCCCTTATCGGTTTGGCCCTGTCGCTCCTGGAAACCCAGGATATGTCGGGTATCACGTACCATTCCGCTGTCCATGCCCTGCAGACAGCAAAATTAATGACAGAGGTGGAAGAACTGCGCGAGAATGGCCTTAATACAACTTCCCTGCAGAAATCGGGCGCCAGGATTCGGCAGTTTTCCCGCGGCACAACCCATATCAACGTTGCCGATGCAGAGGGCAATGTCGCGAGCATGACCTGTTCAAACGGCGAAGGCTCGGGATACTTTGTGCCGGGCACGGGTATTATGCTCAACAACATGATGGGTGAGGATGACCTGCACCCCGAAGGATTTCACGCCAGCCCCCCGGGACAGCGTGTCTCTTCCATGATGTCGCCCTCCCTGCTCCTGAAAAATGAGGCGGTGGCGATGGTCATCGGCAGCGGCGGCAGCAAGCGCATACGGACGGCAATTACCCAGGTGCTCAGCGCTATAATCGATTTTTCCATTCCGGTACAGCAGGCAGTCGAAGCACCTCGCATTCACTGGGATGGTGCCATGATGCAGGTTGAACCCGGCCTGCCCGAGGAAACTATACATGCACTTAAAAAGCACTGGCCGGTAAATATCTGGTCTACCATTGATGTTTACTTCGGCGGTGTTCATGCTGTTATCCCCAATATTGCAGGCGGAGGCGATCCGAGACGGGGAGGATCGGTGCGGGTGATAGAAGAATGACAGGAAGTTTTAAGTTTTGAATTTTAAGTTATAAGTTAAAAGAAAAGAACATAAAACAGTTACAAACTACTCGTTATGAGTTCCGGGAAGAATATTGAAAAATCAGCTAAGGTCAGAGAGAGGGCCTACGCATTTTCACTGGATATTATACATCTCTATCAACTGCTAAAAGGACAAAATGAATTTGTTCTTTCCAAGCAGCTTCTTCGTTCGGGAACAAGCATAGGTGCTAACATTGAGGAAGCCTCTGCAGCTCAGAGTAGAAAAGATTTTATTGCCAAAATGTCTGTAGCCTCAAAAGAAGCGCGAGAAACTCTTTACTGGCTGCGTTTATTGCGAGACAGCAATATTTGTACGGAGATAGAGCTGGCAGGAATTATCGAAGAATCAAGACAGATAATCAGAATGCTCACAGCAATTGTTAAAACAACGCAAACAAACACTCAAAACTCATAACTTATAACTCATAACTCAAAACTATTAACCCATAACTCAAAACTATTAACCCATAACTCAAAACTATTAACCCATAACTCAAAACTATTAACTCAAAACTCAAAACTTATAACTCATAACTATTAAATGGCCGCCTATATTGCACGACGAATCCTGCTGATGATCCCTACCCTTTTCGGGATCATGCTCGTGACCTTTGTTGTCACCCAGTTTGTTCCCGGTGGGCCGGTTGAACGTCTCCTGGCAGAAATCGAAGGACATTCCACTGCAGGACTTTCCGGCGGTAAAGGAGAAGTAAGGGCCGTTGTCAAGAGCGACCTGTACCAGGGCGCCCAGGGCCTTGACGAGGAGAGGCTCAAAAAGCTGCGGACTCTCTATGGTTTTGACAAGCCCCCTGCAGAGCGTTTCCTGACCATGATGAAGA
>JAHEID010000147.1 GCA_024639555.1 Deltaproteobacteria bacterium | reverse complement strand
CGGAGACCAGGGTGGGGGAGATCCTCACCAAATGGCCGCAGACCCTCGACATCCTGGTGAATAACGGTTTTAAGCCCCTGGCTGACCCCACGCACCGGGAAAAAGTAAAAGAGCTGCCGGTTACCCTTGGCATGGCCTGCGAGCGGCACGATCTTGATTGTGACCTGATCATCAGCCTCCTGAACAAGGCGGTTGCATCCCTGGAAGCAGAAAAAAGAACAGCACAACCCCAGCCCATACCGCTGCAGACCATCTCGGGAAATCTCAAGGCAGGTGATACCATTGCCCGGCAGCATATCATAGGTGACATCCTGAAGGTCTATCCGCTTACGGAAAAGGTGTTTAAGAAGTATTACGGTGCAGCCTGTTTTTCCTGTCCGGGCCAGGCCACTGAATCAATCAGGCAAAGTGCCATGATGCATAATGTGGATGAAAAGAAGGTCCTTGCAGAACTCAACGAGGCAGCCGGGCTCATAACATGAATACAGTGGTTCAGGCTGCTGAAAATTTTATCAGCCATGATGAAACAATTGCCGGGGTCGAACCATATGGTCGCGGCATCATCCATGATACCTACCTGGTAAAACCGGGCAACGGGACAGACCGTTTTATTCTGCAGCGCATCAATATTCAGGTTTTTACAGATCCTGCAGCAGTTATGCACAACCTAAGGCTTGTCTGCGCACATATGCAGGAAAGGAGGAAAGCCGGCGGCAGTGCAATTGCTGCGAACTGGCAGATGCTGCAGAGTATACCTGCCAGGGATGGCAGGGATATATTTGTTGATGCGGATGGAGCGTTCTGGCGGGCCCTGGGTTTTATCC
The DNA here is from genome assembly GCA_024639555.1 of Deltaproteobacteria bacterium. Classification (GTDB taxonomy): domain Bacteria; phylum Desulfobacterota; class Desulfobulbia; order Desulfobulbales; family BM004; genus BM004. The sequence continues at coordinate 4,817 of JAHEID010000147.1, read as the reverse complement.
GGGGAGCAAACCCCCTTGAAGAGATTTCCTGCCTTGGTGATGCCAGGGAGGTGGGGCGGGCCCTGGGTATCTTTCACTGGCTGGTCAGCGACCTGAACCCTGGACTTCTGCATGTCACTCTGCCCGGGTTTCATAATGTCGAGCACTACCTTAAACAGTATGATGAAGTTATAGTGCGGAGTAATAAGAGTGGTGAAGCCGGCAGGTTCTGCCAACAGTTTATTGAGGACAGAAAGAGCTGGGCCCCGGTGCTGGAGAACGGACGCAGAGAAAATCTACTGAGGGTGCGTGTCATACACGGTGATCCCAAAATCAACAACATCATGGTAAACCGGAGCACAGGGCAGGCTGTCAGCATTATAGATCTGGACACTGTGATGTCCGGCCTGGTGCTGTATGATATCGGCGACTGCCTGCGTTCCTGCTGCAATACCGCGGGAGAAGAGGTTGCTGAACTTTTTGCTGTCAGTTTCGATCTTGAGCGCTGTGGAGCGGTTTTAAGCGGCTATACAGGAGCAGCCATGGAGGTTTTGACCGACGGTGATTTTGATTTTCTTTTTGATGCCGTCAGGCTCATGCCCTTTGAACTGGGACTCCGGTTCTATACGGATTTCCTGAAGGGCAATGAATATTTCAAGGTCAGCCGCCGGGACCAGAACCTGGAGCGGGCCTTGGTGCAGTTTAAACTGGTAGATAGTATTGAAAGGCAGGAAGAGGGGCTCAGGGCGGTTATTGAAGAGTGCCGCGCTGCTCTTACTGGCAGTAATTCCCGGTAATTTAAATAAGACTGAAAAGGTTACAGCATGGATGATCTGAAAAATTCTCTGGGCTTCCGTTATCTGCAGGAAACAAAATTTGACGAAAAGACCTTATGGGGCAAGCCTCGTTTGGATATTGCGCCTGCGCACCCTTATAAACAGTATGTTGAAGCTGAAAAAATAAAGCTGCCGACTGACTGGGAAATGGATATAAGCCTGCATGAGGCCTTTCAGTCCAGGCGCTCATACCGGAACTACACCGATACCCCGCTCAGTTTGGAGAACCTTGCCATGCTGCTTTGGGCCAGCCAGGGGATAAGCGGCCGGGCCGGCAACTTTTTTTTCAGGACCGCACCATCGGCAGGGGCGCTCTACCCGGTGGAGACCTATCTTTCAATCCAGAATGTCGAATCATTGCCCCCGGGTCTTTATCATTTTCAACCCGCAGATTTTGGCCTGGAGAGGATGAGCGACGGTTTTGCGGGGAAAAGGGTGGCAGAGGGTGCCCTTGGGCAGAATTTTATGGCTAAGGCAGGGGTGGTTTTTGTCTGGTCGGCCATTCTGCGCAGGAATTTTTCCAAGTACGGTCACCGGGGGTTGCGTTACGTCATGATGGATGCGGGTCATATCTGCCAGAATCTGCTGCTGGCTGCCGAAGGACTAACCCTTGGTGCCTGCCCTGTAGCAGCATTTTACGATGACCAGTTAAACAGGCTGCTCGATCTTGATGGCGAAGAGGAATCTGTTGTCTATCTGGCCGCAGTGGGCGCAAAAGAATAACTAATTCCATCCGGAAACAGCCTTTTTTGAGAATCTCGGTGTCATACTGCGGGGTTACTTGTGCGGCGTATTCGTATACGCCTCCTCGCAACTCCTCGTTTTCCTTGATCTTCTCGAAAAATTCGCGTTTCCGAATTGGAAATAACTTAATATGACAGTGCGGAAGGCAAAGATTTTCCGGACAGACATTAACGACTGAAGCCGTGAAAGGAGTCATGGAACATGTGGAGCTCAAAGGATATTTATTACATTTCAGACAGTACCGGGATCCTGGCAACCAACCTGGGTCAGGCCCTCATCTGCCAGTTTCCGGAAGTAAATTTCTATGAAGAGAAATTTTCTTTTATCAGAACCGTTGCTGAGGCCAAAAAGACAATGGCGCATATTATGAAGCGCTCAGGTGGCCGCAGACCGATAATCTTCAGCACTATCCTTGATCCGAAGGTCCGTGCGGTTTTTGATTCATCGGAGGTGGAATATTTCGAAGCGTATGGGTTGTTTCTGGAGCGGCTGGAAACGTGCCTGGAAACCGAGGCTGTGCGGGAACCCGGTTTTGCCCGTCATCCAAGTGATGTGACCATGAACAAAAGGGTCGAGGCTATCCATTACTGTCTGGCCCATGACGATGGGACCAAGGTCAGCGAATACGATGAGGCTGATATCATATTGGTGGGGGTTTCCCGTTCAGGCAAAACGCCGGTTTCTGTTTTTCTGGCAACCCAGATGGGTCTTAAGTCCGCCAATTTCCCGCTTACCTCGGAATATCTTAACAGCTACAGGTTGCCTGAGATAATCAGGCAGAATTTAAGCCGCGTCGTTGCGCTGACTACCTCAGCGCAACATCTTCACAGCTCCAGGGAAAAACGCTATCCGGGAAGCAAGTATGCCAAACTCTCCACCTGTATCGAAGAACTGAAGCAGGCGGAACAGATCTATATGAAGTCCCATATCCCCACTATCTCCTCGGCAGGAAAATCCATAGAGGAGACAGCCACCCAGGTTATGCAGGCACTGGGGCTTTCAAAAAAATACCTTCTGTAGAATTTTTTTGGCCGGAAGAACAGAGGAAATCCCAGGATAATGATGCAGGGGTAAGTTAAACAGGCAAGAAAGGGTGTTGCTCAACAGGTTCTTATCAGGTCTTGCGGATAGTTATATATACACCTTCTGCAGTGGTTTTTCGGTGGGTGATCACACCGTCATTGTATGTTATCTCACGCAGGAGCCTGATTGTCTGCTCATCGTTGCAGACAAAGTTTATGACATGGCCAGCCCTGGCCATCCTGAGACGTTTTCTGATGTCTCGGGCCGCCCCTCAGGTATCGTTGCGGTAATCTATAGAGTAATTTCCCTTTTTCATGTCAAATGATCAATCATTGTCATCCGAGTCACTGGATAGTGCATCCGTGTTTTCGGGTTTTCTGGTGAAAAGTTTGATGATAAGAATACCTGACTCATACAGGGCAAAAAGCGGCAGACAGAGAAGTGCTGCGGCCATGATATCGCCTGCGGCAAGAAGAACAGAGAGCAGCAGGATGGCCGGATAAAAGTATTTGCGTTTTGTTGAAAAATAATTGCGCTTGACCCAGCCGATTTTAGCCGCAGCAACCATCAGGAAGGGGATTTCGAAAGCCAGTCCGAAGGCAAGAGAGGTGCGGGCCACAAATGTGAGGTAGCCGGAAAGCTTCGGCAGCGGTGTCAGCTGCGGGTTGGCAAATCCCATGAAAAAATGCAGGGCCCTGGGCAGGACAACAAAAAAGGCAAAGCCTGCCCCGGCTGCAAAGAGGAGGGTAGCCCAGAAAACTACGGTGAGGACGGTTTTTTTCTCATCGGCATGCAGCCCCGGCGCGGCAAACATCCACAGTTCATAAAGCAGGACCGGGATGCTGAAAATGATGCCCAGGAGCAGAGAGAGCTTGAGGTACGTGATAAAGGCCTCTGTCAGGTTGGTATAGACGAGCTTGATCAGGTTCGGTGAGGCAAGAAAGAGGGGGGTCATGAAGAAACGGGCAATCTGCTCAGCGAAAATATAGGAAAGCGCCGCAAAGATAAATATTGCTCCAAAGGAGACGAGCAGCCGCTGGCGCAATTCTTCAAGATGAGCCCTGTTGGTGATCATGCTTTACTCTTGTCATTCTTGCTTTCGTTAGCTGTTTCGGCAGATGTGGAGTGAGCGCTCTCTTCAGTTGCAGCATTTGCTCCGGCATCTGTCTCGGTTTCTTCGGATAGTGCTGCTTCGGGTTTTTCAGGCATGGCATCTTCCGGCAGGCTGTTGTATGCCTCCAGCAGTTTGTTTGGATGCTGGCCTATATCATTCTGGTCACCGGCTGCATGTTCTTCATTTTCATCTTCGTAACTTTCTTTCAGGCTGGAAGCCGCTTTTTTAAGCTCAACAATGCCCTTGCCCAGGGCCTTGGCCAACTCGGGCAGTTTTTCAGGGCCGACAACAATCAGCGCCACAGCCATAATAAGGATCAGTTCTGGAAATCCAATACCGAACATAAAACGTGATCACCTTGGAGTGAAGTAAAGGGTTGCGGAACTCAATTTCATATCAGCTCTCCCATGGCGTCCACCTATAAGTGAATTGCGGCCGACCAAACAGAAATGCCATAACCTTGCAGTAGACTCAAGGGTTCCATTTAATCATGTGAAGACAAGAAAAAATCATCAATGAATGTAGTCCGCAATCTACGGTATTTAATGGTGGGTGTCAAGAATCTGTCTATATCCTGAACAGGTCCGATTGACTTTTGAGAAACCTTTGACTATGGTTGCTGGCGCTTAAAATATTTCGCTGTATTTTTTTGCATACTCATATAACATGTACTTCTGCTGGATTCAGCTTTGAGGAGAAAGTAAATGGCCAATGTCGTAGTGGTGGGTACCCAATGGGGTGATGAGGGCAAGGGCAAGATCGTTGATCTGCTTACCCGTTATGCAGACTATATCGTCCGCTTCCAGGGGGGTAATAATGCGGGACACACACTGGTGGTGGAAGGCAGGCAGTATATTTTTCATCTTATTCCCTCCGGCATCCTGTATGAAAACAAGAAATGCATGATCGGAAACGGGGTGGTCATAGACCCGGAAGTGCTGCTTGCAGAAATGCAGGAACTCCAGGAGAATGGTCTGCCGGTTACCCCGGAAAGGCTCATGATCAGTGAAAATGCCCACCTGATTATGCCCTACCATAAGGCCCTGGACCTGAACCAGGAGGCAGCTCTGAAAAGCAGCAAGAAAATAGGTACTACAGGCCGGGGTATAGGGCCATGTTAT
>JAHEID010000146.1 GCA_024639555.1 Deltaproteobacteria bacterium | reverse complement strand
ACCTTTTAGATAACTGAGGCCCTTCTTGATGTTTTCCCTGTGACCCCGCAGCTCGAGGATCATCACGCCTTCATGCTGGGGGAGAATTGTTGCCTTGAGGATATTAAATTCCACGTCAAACTGTTTTACAAGCTGGCAGATGATGGGTTGATCCACTATGTCCTTCGGGAATCGTAATATATAGATCCTGGTATACACGTTACGTACCTCTTTATCGTTTTTGAGTATTGAAATTATTATGCAGTTTCCTGGCAAGCTCCTCCAGCAAATCCTCCAGGGGTGCTTGCGTATCAATAATGATCAGTTCCGGGGCGGCCAGTTCATCCGGAGGTTCAAACCTTTTTTTCTGCTTCAGGTAAATCTCCCAGCGGCCGTCAGAAACAGCAGCAGGATCCTGTGCCCTTTCGTCCATTCTTCGTTTCATTTCCACTTCAGAACACTGACAGAGGATAAAATACACCTGGCAGTTCAGGTTTTTGGCAAGGGCCTTGATATCCTTTCTGTCCCGGGCAAACTGGTATGAGGCGTCAAGGATTAACGACTCTCCCTGCTGTAATACTGCCTCGGCTCTTTCAAGCAGGGCTCTATAGGTTTTCCGCGAGAAGTCCCTGGAGTAGATTCCTGCATTAATTGTCCGGCGCTGGCTTTCAGTCGGGCTGATACCGGCCAGTTCCTTGCGAACCAGGTCCGAATTATAGGAGCGCAACTGTTTATGCCGGGCCCAGGCTTGGGCCAGAGTGCTCTTGCCGGTGGCAATCATGCCAAAAAAGACATAGAGAACGGCATGTTTCCTACTTTGTTCACTGGCTGGCATAGCGATCGGCAAGCTGAAAGTATTTCCCGGCCATTTCCTGGCAGTGGTGTTTGGTTTTCTCGTCCACTTCCGCGGCATTCGCAGTGAAAAGATTTATTTTGCCGCGCACGTATGCCCTATAGCACTTGTAAAAGTTAAGCATTGTCGACAGGCCGCTATCCCCTGATTTTTCGATAAAGCGCGCAACAAAACGATCAGAAAGGCCTGAAAGTCCGTGATAATCAAGATCCATAGACAGAAAGGCAATGTCACTTGCAACGTCACAGTAACGGAAACGTTCATTAAACTCGATGCAGTCAAAAATATATACCTGGTCTGCCAGGCAGATGTTCGCAGAATACAGGTCACCGTGACAGTCGCGGATGCGGCCGGCGGAAACCCTTGCAGCAAAGAGTTCGTCCTGCTTAAGGAATGCAGTGGAAAAATTCCTGATACGTTCAAACTGACCTTTGCTGAGAGACAGGCTGTCAATAAAGGTTTCAGTCTGCGAGAAATTCTCAATAATGTTGACACTGACCGCTTCAGGCCTGCCAAATTCCTGAATTTTGGGACCACCGTCTGCCGTGGCATAGAAGGGAACGAGCTTATCGCAGATCGCGTCAATCATTTCAGGAATCAGGCGTCCGGATTTGATGACATTGGCCATCATCTGCTCTTCAGGCATACGCTTCATTTTGATGCCGTACTCAACGACATGTTCCATGTCTGCCTGGACCGGGCCCGTCAGGCTAAAAGTATCGTTCTTCTTTGTCAGGGCGACAAGGTCAAGATAAATGGAAGGGCAGAGGCGCCGGTTTAATACGAGTTCCTGCTGGCAGAAGTAGAGCCTTTTATCAAGGGTTGTAAAGTCAAGAAAACCGAAATCAACCGGTTTTTTAAACTTATAAACAAAGTCATCTGTTATAAAGACATAGGATATATGCGTCTGGACTAATTTGACAGCTGAGGGCTGTGGTGCATAGGCAGCCGGCTGCATTAAAAAAGTGATAAAATCAGTTAAGTAATCGTTCTGCATTAAAAAATCCTTTAGGGATCCAATGTAGCGTAACCGCTACAGGGAACGTCAGTTCTCTTTCTTAAAAGAGGCATGGTTTTCTAACAGGCTGGAAATTCTACCAGAATAAGATCTATCAGTAAACTGTTGATCTGCATAAACTGATTCCTGCTCATCTTATTATCTTACGTGGCTATAAACTATTTTCATGTATATATCCATCCATGTCCAGGTCAGAAAGTGATTATCACCATAGGGGACTGCTGATAATTGGCAGACAAGTCTTTGCACATTTAATGTCCAATTTGAAGAGTCACGGAGCGTAAAATTACAACCTGCCTGAGCCGCCACAGGCGGTAAGTTTTATTATTTAGAGGAGTGACCTGTAGAATTGATCAAATTGTGCGGCCAGCGCCGAAAATTATCTTCACCTGAGAATTCTTAAGAGCCGCTTTATTTTATGTTCCCGTGCATGTTAAAGAATATTTTCGTTTGAATAAAAGGGGAAAAAAGGGTTCATTGGGCAGCAAACTATCAAGGAGTTTTTATATATATGACAAAAACAGTCCATTTTTTACCCGATGATGTCAAGGTGACTGTCGAGGAGGGCGAGAACCTGCTCAATGTTGCAGCCAATGCCGGCGTCTATATTCATGCATTTTGTGGTGGTGAAGGGGTATGCGGCAAATGCAAGGTCAAGATCGAGCAGGGCGAGGTTGCCGCCACACAGGCAACGAAGCTGAAAAGCGCTGAGATCGAGCAGGGCTTCAGGCTTGCCTGCCAGTCCAAGGTCATCACGGACCTGGTGGTGCAGATCCCGGAAACCATCAGGAAAGATGGCAAGAAACTCAAGCGCAAGCCCAAAACGACCCGCGCCATTTCGGCCCGCTCCCTTGATGATCTCATAGGCGGCTGGGATGTAGAGCCACTGGTGGAAAAGCGGTTCTTTTCCTTGAGCAGGCCGACCATTGAAGACAACGTTTCAGACCTGCAGAGGCTTACCCGGGCCATAAGCAAGGGCTGCCCCGAGTGCAAGGCACCTTCTTATGACCACCCGGAACTGCTCCAGGAGCTCCCTTTTGTTATGCGCAAAGCCAACTGGGAGGTGACCTCAATCCTGCTGCGCGGCAAAAGGGTTGAAGAGCCGGACCGCATTATTGCCGTTGAGCCCGGGGATACCACCAGTGCCTTCTATGGCCTGGCCCTGGATATCGGCACCACCACGGTATGCGGCGTGCTCATTGACCTCAATAGCGGCAAAGTCATAGCCGAGGCCTCGGAGTACAACGGCCAGATCCAGTACGGAGAAGACGTGATCTCCCGTATTATATATTCCCAGCGGCCTGGCGGGCTGGAGGCACTGCAGCAGAAAGTCGTCCACACAATCAACAACGTCATTGAAACGGTTTGCAACAAAGTATCCATCGTGCATGAAAACATCAGCTACATCATGGCTGCAGGGAATACCGCCATGTCCCATCTCCTGCTTGGTCTCAATCCAAAATTCATCCGCGAGGCACCCTATACCCCGACCTGTAACCAGTATCCCATTACCAAAGCTGCAGACATAGGGATTTCAGCACATCCGTCTGTCCGGCTTTTTCTCTATCCGTCCGTTGCCAGTTATGTCGGCGGCGACATCACTTCCGGGGTACATGCCTGCCAGATGCATAAAAGTCCGGAACTTACGCTTTTCATTGATATCGGCACCAACGGTGAGATCGTCATTGGCAACCAGGAGTGGATGGTCTGTGCCGCCTGTTCTGCCGGTCCCGCCTTTGAAGGCGGCGGCATCAAACACGGCATGCGGGCTGCCAGCGGTGCCATAGAAAACTTTCATATCGAACCGGTTACCCTGAACCCCATGATCATCACAATTAACCTTGTCAAACCCCAGGGTATCTGTGGTTCAGGCCTCATCAGCATCGTGGCGGAACTGCTGGAGGCAGGTGTTATTGACCAGCAGGGCAAATTCAACCGCAACCTCGATCATCCCAGGATCAGGGAGGGTTATGACGGCTACGAGTACGTCCTGGCCTGGGCCAAGGACTCGGCTCTGGACGAGGATATTGTCATCACAGAAGTGGATCTCGACAACCTGATGCGGGCTAAGGGAGCCATGTATGCCGGCTACCAGACCCTGCTCGAATCAGTCTCCATGAACTTTACAGATCTGGACCGGGTGATCCTGGCCGGCAACTTCGGCAACTACATTGATCTGGAGCAGGCCATCTGCATAGGCCTTTTGCCTGATATCGAGCGAGACAAATTCTACTACCTGGGAAATGCTTCGCTCCTGGGCGCCCAGATCAGCATCATCGACCACAAGCGCTTCTTGGAGCGCACCGTGGTCAGCAGGCTCATGACCAACATGGAGCTTTCTGAAAACCCCAACTTCATGAACCATTACATGGGTTCACTCTTCCTGCCGCACACGGACATGAGCCTCTTTCCAACAGTGCAGAAAAAACTGCCCCAGAAGCCCTGAAGCAAGCTTACAATAAAAACGGCCACCCCCTATTTGAGGGGGTGGCCGGTAGAGTTTTTATAATCGGGTGTAAACCGATCACCTATCTACAAGTGATATTATGGTGTAGGTGTAACATCATCACAGTTTGAGTTACATACAACACCGCCTACATTTGTAGAGCCATCGTTATTCGCCGCTCCATTATCACACTCTTCAGTGCCTCTGACATACCCGTCACCGCACACACCACAGGCCGGATTATCACCAAGATCTCCCCTGCAATTCATCCATCCGTTGTTGGATGAATCTTTACATGCATCATTGTCAGCAGAGCAGTTCTCATCCGGGGAGAACTCGCACAGGTCAGGATCAATATCAAAAGTGTCCTCACTGTTATTGAACATGTCAAGCGCTTCAATACAGCCTGAAGAGCTGATAACAGATCCTGATGCACCGCTGGTACAAAGTGCTTCAGGTCCACCCTCTGGTGTGTCACAGCACCAAGCCATCACATCGGGGATGCTCCACAGCGTAAAGGCATTATCAGGACACTCACTATTGTCTTGACAATCAGTCTCAGCCGGTCCACCGCCTTGGCTGCAGTAGCTGTAAGCGCACTCAGCATCTTCTGTACATGACCCGCTTCCGTCTGCACATTGACCATCAGTACAGGGCACATCCACTGGAATACACTCATTTTCCGGAATGATATAACCGTCGCAGCTGCCTTCATAGTAACTTGTTGCTGCCATGTTGATCGCAGCAACAGTACACTGACGGATAAGCTGAGTTTGCTGCGGAGAATAGCCCGCTCTTTTGCTATCCTTGCCGCCAAAACAGATGTCTTCAACGGCTGAGCCGTAAGCAGGAGTGTCCACTTTATCACCATTTATGTATGCATTAACGTTGTTCACTTCCAGGCCGCAGCTTGTAACCGGCAGGAACTCAATGGTTGCCCACGGATGGGTTCCCCAGTAACCGCCTGTCCTGGTCAGGCATTCTTCACAGGGCAGAACGACATCATCCGGACAGGTTGCTCCTGGTTCACCCGTGCAGGATTCATCCGGATCACAGACCTCATTGGTGCCTTGACGGCAGATGGTTGTCACCGGCTGCACCACGTCATCCGGACAGGCTTCATTAGCAACACCGGTACAGGATTCATCGGGATCACAGATATCGCCGGAACCGGTCCGGCAGATGGTTGTCGCCGGTGCTATCGTATCAGTAGGCGTACAGGCTTCACCTGCAACACCGGTACATGATTCATCGGGATCGCAGATATCGCCGGAGCCCGGGTTACAGATTGTTGTTGCCGGTTCCACGATGTCAGCCGGACATGCAGCATCAGCAACGCCGGTACAGGACTCATCGGGATCACAGACGTCG
>JAHEID010000145.1 GCA_024639555.1 Deltaproteobacteria bacterium | reverse complement strand
TTATCCCCCCGGCCGGACATATTGATAATAATGGCTTCGTCTGTGCCCAGGTCAGGAGTCTCCTTGAAGGCCTGCACAAACCCATGCGCCGACTCCAGGGCTGGAATAATGCCTTCTTTTTTCATGGTCATATCCAGCGCTTCCATAACCTCAGTGTCTGTGGCTGCAGTGAAACGGACCCTGCCCTTTTCCCATAGATCACTCAAAATGGGTGAGACTCCAATGTAATCAAGGCCTGCAGCAACTGAATGGGTATCAAGCATCTGGCCGTCAGAATCCTGCAGAAACATGGTCTTATACCCCTGTGCCACCCCTGCTGAGGCATCACTGCCTGCCAACCTGGATGCATGTTCTCCACTGCTTAAGCCTTTTCCGCCTGCCTCCACGCCGACAAGGCCAACCTGTTCGTCCTGCAGAAATCCCTGGAAGATGCCCATGGCATTGGACCCTCCACCAACACAGGCATAGACCCGGGCCGGCAGCTTGCCGAATGTTTCCAGAATCTGCTTCCGTGCTTCAATGCCGATTATGGACTGAAACCATGAAACCATCTCAGGAAAGGGATGTGGTCCGCAGACCGTGCCGAGCACGTAATGGGTGGAATCCATATTGCTCACCCAGTCACGGAATGCCTCGTTGATGGCATCCTTCAAGGTTTTTGAACCGTCGGTAACGGGCACAACTGTTGCACCCATCTTTTCCATCCAGAAAACGTTGGGCCGCTGCCGCTGTACATCTTCTTCACCCATGTAAATGGTGCAGTCAAAACCGAACTTGGCAGCCATGGTGGCAGTGGCCACACCATGCTGGCCGGCACCGGTCTCGGCGATGACTCGCGTTTTTCCCATGCGTTTGACCAGCAGCCCCTGGCCCATGACGTTGTTGGCCTTGTGCGCTCCGGTATGATTGAGGTCCTCCCGCTTGATGTAAACATGAGCGCCGCCGAAATGTTTGCTGACGTTAGCGGCATAGGTGAGTGGAGTTGGCCTGCATGAGTAGCTTGCCATAAGTTGCAGGTATTCCTCCCAGAAGGAAGGATCGTTTTTTGCCTCCTCAAAATATACATTGAGTTCCTTGAATGTTTCAAAGAGGATCTCAGGGATAAATGCACCCCCCCAATGTCCGTAATATCCTTTCTTGATCATGGTTGCTTCCGTCTCTTGTATTTCAAGCGCTGTCTGATTATGAAAAGTTGGGTATTCTACCACAACAGGTATGAGAAAACAGTTTTTTTTCCAACTCCTGAAACCAGCATTAACGTCTAATGACTTTCCATCTCCTGGCGGCAGGCGACAGCAAAATCTTCCGGATAATGGCCGTTTATGTAACGTAATTGCGCTTCGGAAAAAGCACCCATGGAATACGGGAGCTTCGGCAGGAATGAATAGAGCAAACGCTGGTCAATATCCGTGACTCCTATCCTTTTGGGAAACTCGATAACAGTGATTAATTGTGCCCCCAGACCGGTCAAGACCCGCATGGCGTTGAGTATTCCTTTATTGAGTGACCTGCGGATATTGCTGTCTGCCTCGAGGATATTGCCAACCTGACCTGAAGTAACAAGCTGCAGCTCCCATTGGGAGGTCTGGGCTTTGGGAACGAACAGTATGATATTTTCGTCCTCAAAAACAACCAGGTCAGCCGCAAGCTCCTTTTTCTCATCCATCCTGCTGTTGTTCCTGATAGCCGAGACATAATCGGCAAAAAAACTGCTGCCATATTCCTCCTGATAGGATCTGACAAAGTCAGCTACCAGGTCCCCGCAACTGTACGAGGCAATCATTTTATCCTCTGTCCCTGGCTGATAAACCTCTTTGGCCACCATGGCAAACTGGTGGTGTATCTGCTGATGAGAGGCATGCAGACGAAATCCGCTGGGGGCAAAATCAAAACCATAGTTCCAACCCCACAGGGTGGCATCAAACTGCAACGGGGATGTTCCCTGCTTCTCAAGTTCTTTTATAATATCCTGCCTGAGTTTTTCCAATCCGGTCAATGTCAGGCATTTGCGTCTGGCATTGACCTGCATGCCCAGCTGCGCAGCTATTCTGATATAGGTCCGCTGGTAGTAAAGATGGCGCAGACCTTCAAAATCATTATCTGACAGATCGGCGATGCTATATCGAACCAGGTCATTACCAATGTTTGAGGCAGAATGGCCCCAGGGAATATAGCTGTTGCGCCGTAAATACTCGAACACATGACTGTCGTGTTCAGGGGGCCATTCGCCTATGATTTCGCTTCCGCCCTGCACTCCGGGGCGCAGCACCATTACCTCCTTGTAGATGTCAGGCAGGCAACTGTTGTTTACCAGTGTTTCAAAGAGGTCATGGTTTGAAATCTTTGGTCTATACGCGCCCTTTGCATCTTCTTCATAGCGCAGCCCTACCGGCGTGTTACCTTGATCATCATAAACAAACGCACAGGACAAATCCGCAAGCCTGACAAGATCTTCAGGATCAGTTGATGTGGCAGCTAAGGCCAGAAGCACTGTTTCAGGCAGCTCGGCAAAGGCCTCGTTAACAATATCCCCGGCACCGCCCTTACCGCAACGCAGTACTTTGCTCAGAAAAGTGGTCATTGAAGTGGACACTGGGTGTGGCAATGCTATTGACAGAGGATCAGCAGCCTTTGCATCTGCCCAGTTTCTGTCGATATAGGTGGTTCCCCGGAAGGGAAAGGGGTTGGGTATTTCATATATCCACGTCCCCTGCGCTTCCTCCACATTGCCGGCTGGAAAGTTGGACCGATTGTCCATGGGTTTGTCAGCAGTATCCAGGCCCAGTATTTGATATAGATCATTTTCTCTCAGGTTGAGAAAATTAAACGACGGTTTATGAATGCCGTAAATAAACTTGCCCTCTGGAGACACACAGGTTCGCAGCTTCATGTCCTTTTCATACCCCAAAAATCATGACGATAAAATACCTTGATAATATAGTGCTTCATGGAATAATCTTCTATCATTAAATAGTTACCTGCATTGTTTGCAAAATGCACACTTTAATTCGACCCAACAGACGAAAAGCTGACAAGCCTGATTGAGATGAATCCTTCCACCATCCTCATACCCATCGTTCTCATCATTTTTTGTACCGGGAACATTTATTACCTTTTAAGAACGCTTAGGCAAGACCGGCAGCTTCTTGCCCTTGTCGGTTTGTTCTGCATGGCAATGGGTATTTTCCTGCTGCTGCTTGATCTTGTCCTCATCACTTTCATCCATGGGCCGCATCATATCCCAGACTATTTTCTTTTCAACAGGCTGGTTGCCGATACCGGATTTGCCGGGCGCTGGGTGCTTACCGTTTATGTATTTATCAGCGCAGGTTTTTTTATAAGCATTTATCTGCTTGCCAGGAACCTGATTACGAAGTTTAATAATAAATAACAGACGTAAATCTCTAATATTGAGACAGGTGTCATTGAATGAACACCACATGCTTCTCTTGCTTCCCTATTGCTTCTTTTGCACCCATTCAGCCTTATCGGCTGTTCCTGTCCCGCTTCATATATTGCCCTTGATAAATATCCACAAAAAGTGAACGTGTAAATCAAATGAGAACCCTGAAAAACCTTTTTGACAACAACATACAATGGGCCGCAAAAATAAAAGAATCCGACCCGGAATTCTTTGCAAAGCTTTCAAGGCAGCAGAACCCGGAATACCTGTGGATAGGATGCTCTGACAGCCGTGTACCTTCAAACCAGATTGTTGGTATGCTGCCGGGCGAAATCTTTGTACACCGCAATATCGCCAATGTCGTTATCCATACTGACCTGAACTGTTTATCAGTTATCCAGTATGCTGTAGAAATCCTGAAGGTCAAACATATAATAGTCTGCGGGCATTATGGCTGCGGCGGAATTCGGGCGGCACTCGAAAAAAAGGCGCACGGCCTTATTGACTCGTGGCTGCGCCATATTAAAGACGTTTATCGCCACCACCAGGGTAAACTTGATGCCATTGCAGATGATAATGAAAGACTCAACCTCCTTTGCGAATTAAACGTCATTGAGCAGGTGGGCAATGTCTGCCATACCTCAATTGTCCAAAAAGCCTGGGAGTCCGGACAGGAGCTTTCAGTGCATGGCTGGATATACTCCATTGAGGACGGTATTTTAAAGAACCTGAATGTCTGTGTTGACGGCGCATGTGAGATGTCTGACACATACAGGATTCATTGGAAATAAATTCTCAATCCCATAAACGAAATCTTTGATCTGACGGTTGCATGAGGGCCACATGAAAACACAAACAATGCTTTTGGGGGCGGAAAAGAAATGGCCTGGAATGCTGGTTTCCGCACTTTGCGTCACTCTCTGCTCTTCTCTGCTTTTTTCAGCAGGCTGTGCAAATTTTAACGTGGGCTATGACTTTCCAGCTGACCAGGTCAAAAATATTCAGATCGGAATAACAAACAAGGAAGAAATACGCAACACGTTTGGGGAACCCTGGCGTCTTGGCCTTGAAAACGGCCAGGAGACTTGGACTTACGGAAAGTATCACTACAGAGGATTCAAAGAAACAGGAGCCAAGGATCTGGTTGTCCGTTTTACGGAGAAAGATATTGTTGAATCATATACCTTCAGCGCTACCAACCGTTAGGCTGACAATCTTTCACTTGTCATATATGAAGGGGGAACAATGAAAAAATTCTCGTTAAGCATGACAGCAGTCGTCTACACCTGGTCGTTTATCCTGATCGCCTGTTCAGCCCAGATAACGCCCATAAATACTGGGGCTGATGGAGTAGCTCTCAAGGGCTATGATCCTGTGGCATATTTCACCCTGGGAAGACCGGTTAAAGGACAAAAAGAATTCCAGTTCGAATGGAAAAATGCCAAGTGGTTCTTTGCCAGCAGTGAACACCTCACCCTGTTTCAGGAAAACCCGGAAACATACGCCCCTCAATATGGAGGTTACTGAGCCTATGCAGTGAGCCGTGGGTCCACGGCAGACATCGACCCTGAAGCCTGGTCGATTGTTGAAGGCAAACTTTATCTCAATCTTAACAAGGACGTACAGAATCTCTGGGACAAGGACCGGCCTGGGCATATCAGGGAAGCTGACCAGAACTGGCCGCAGGTGTTAGGCAAATAAGTTGAGAAGATCAAGCCCTTTGTTTTGAGCATGCCTGATAACATGTTCAGGTTTCTTGGCACCTGGGTTGGAAAAGCCTGGCATGCGGGGAAGAATTTTCGCAAAGAAACGGTTAAGGTGTGCGCTTGGTTTGCTCCTAAATGAGGTGCTAGACACCAGCAAACCGTCTTTCTGGTGCATTATGAAAATCGTCTGGCTGCTTGTCTACTTCGTCGTGCTTATCTGGTCTGCAATAGACCCAAAGGATTATTTTACCTGGTTTCTTGAAGTGTTCCCCCAATAAACATTTATTATCAATTTTGTCACTAAATTCAGGCTCGCAACCACTTTAAACATACAAGGAGATCCTCTCACATGATCGCAATCTTTTCCCTTTTTACTATTGCAATCCTGTCTCTTCTGGTAACAAGAATTACGGCAATGGCCTTGATGTTTACCGGACTCTCCCGTGAAGCAGCTCGTTTCCAGGCACGCTCCGCTTTCTCAGGGGTGGGCTTTACCACCACGGAATCCGAATTGATCATGAATCACCCCGTGCGGAGAAAGATCATCATGGTCATCATGCTGCTGGGCAATATAGGTATTGCAACGG
>JAHEID010000144.1 GCA_024639555.1 Deltaproteobacteria bacterium | reverse complement strand
TATATGAGCAAGTTCCCAGGCTATTACGAAACCAGTGACGGCGGCTATATGGATGAGGACGGCTATGTCTTTGTCATGGGCCGGGTCGACGACGTCATCAATATCGCCGGACACCGCCTGTCAACAGGGGCCATGGAAGAGGTTATCGCCACCCATTCCAGTGTGGCTGAATGTGCGGTTTTTGGCACCGATGACCAGCTTAAAGGCCAACTTCCTGTCGGCCTGGTAGTCCTGAAGGCAGGCGCGGAACAGGATGCCGAGGAGCTGAAGGTTGACCTGGTGAAGATGGTGCGAAACAATATTGGTCCAATTGCCTGCTACAAGGAGACTTCCATTGTTGCCCGGCTGCCAAAGACCCGTTCCGGCAAGATCCTGCGCGGCACCATGCGGGCAATTGCTAATGGCAAGGAATACCGTATGCCCTCAACCATTGACGACCCGACTGTTCTTGAGGAAATTACGGAGTCGCTCAAAGCAATGGGCTACCCCAAAAAATAATCTGTGCAGAAAGCAGCAAGGGGACGTGCCGAAACTGTTCGTCCCCTTGCCGATTATCTTTGTACCTCTTGCCATTTGAGAGCTTTGTCATGAAAATTCACGAATATCAGGCAAAAGAACTTTTTCGCAATGCCAATATTCCTGTACCAAAGGGAAAGGCCGCCTTCTCCGCAGATGAGGCCTGTAGTGTTGCTGAGGAATTAGGCAGCTATCCTGTTGTCATTAAAGCCCAGATCCATGCCGGCGGCCGCGGCAAGGGCGGCGGTGTCAAGCTTGCCGAAACCCTGGAAGAAGTCAGAAGCGCTGCCTCCCATATCCTGAATATGAACCTGGTCACGCCCCAGACCGGCCCCGAAGGAAAGCTGGTTCGAAAACTGCTGGTGGAAGAAGGGCTCAATATTGCCCGGGAACTGTACCTCTCCATCCTGCCTGACAGGGCCACGGCAAATATTATAATTATGGCCAGCCAGGCAGGCGGCATGGATATCGAAGAGGTCGCGGCAGAAACCCCGGAAAAAATTGTCCGGGTAGCTGTCAATCCCCTGGTCGGCATTCAACCTTATCACTGCCGGGAAGTTGCTTTTGGCCTTGACCTGGGTCCTGAAGTTACCAAACTGTTTTATTCCATGCTCACAAACCTTTACAGGTTGTTTGTTTCTCAGGACTGTTCCCTGGTCGAAATAAACCCCCTGGTAGTGACTGCAGAAAACTCCATTATAGCCCTGGATGCCAAGATCGATATCGACAGCAATGGACTCTATCGGCACAAGGACCTCCTTGAATTGAGGGATACTGACGAGGAAGACCTCCTCGAGGTTGAAGCATCCAGCTACAACCTGAACTATATCAACCTTTCCGGCAATGTCGGCAACATGGTTAATGGAGCAGGACTGGCCATGGCCACCATGGACATCATCAAAAAAGCCGGGGCAGAGCCTGCGAATTTTCTCGATGTTGGTGGCGGCGCCAATGCTGAAATGGTGGAAAACGGTTTCAGAATCATCCTGGCGGATGAAAATGTCAAAGCCATTCTCATCAATATTTTTGGCGGCATATTGCGCTGCGACGTCCTGGCCGAAGGGGTGGTGCAGGCGGCGCAAAAAACAGGCATTACTGTTCCGGTTGTCATTCGCATGGAAGGAACTAACGTGGAGGAAGGGCGCAAGATCCTGGCCGCTTCAGGACTTGACCTCATCACGGCCGTGGACTTAAAGGATGCTGCCAATAAGATTGCAGAGATTGTTAAAGAATAAAACCGCGGGGCTCAAGGCTCAGGGAACAGGGAAGAATATATGAAGTTGGTATTAATTAATCAATAAAACAGTATTTATTTATAACCAACAATTTAAAGGCATCAATGCCATTTCACGCAGCCGAGCAGCGCAGCAAAGTGCGGAATAACGATTCGGCGGAGTACCCCGCAGGGGGTATAAACACCCCTGAAGGGGTGCGACTTTCCGAAGCGTCCGCTCTTTGCGAGCAGCACAGGTTATTCCGCTTCAAGCGGAACAAGTGACTGGCTGCCCTTTCTTTTTGGCTCTTTTTCTTTCGGGCAAACAAAGAAAAAGAGCAATAAAACAAAACAGGTTTAGAATAAAAAATTTATCTGAGTATAGATAAAGAGACTTGGGAATGAGCATATTTATTGACAAAGTTACCAGATTATTAGTTCAGGGTATAACTGGAAAAGAAGGCCAGTTCCACACGCGCCAGTGTATTACTTACGGCACGAATGTGGTTGCAGGTGTGACCCCGGGTAAAGGTGGCCAGGCAATGAATGACGTGCCCGTCTTCAATACGGTCCGCGCGGCGGTTAAAAAAACGGGGGCGAACTGCTCTATGATTTTTGTACCTCCTGCCTTTGCAGCAGATGCCATCATGGAGGCGGTTGATGCCGATATCGAACTGATTGTCTGTATCACGGAAGGGGTACCGGTTATGGATATGCTGCGGGTGAAAAACTTCCTGGCCTCCAAATCCTCCCGCCTTATCGGCCCCAATTGCCCGGGCATCATTACACCTGGCCAGTGCAAGGTCGGCATCATGCCTGGCCCCATACACCTGCCGGGGTCCATCGGTGTAGTTTCGCGTTCCGGAACTCTGACCTATGAAGTTGTGGACCAGCTTACCAAAAAGGGCCTTGGGCAGTCCACCTGCATCGGCATCGGGGGTGATCCGGTCAATGGCACCGACTTTATAGACTGCCTTGCTGCTTTTGAAGACGACCCTGCCACAAAGGGTATAGTCATGATCGGTGAAATAGGCGGGGCAGCTGAAGAGGAGGCCTGCTCCTTTATTGCCCGTAATGTCACGAAACCTGTGGTCGGTTTTGTGGCGGGCTTAACCGCACCGCCCGGGCGCCGCATGGGCCATGCCGGGGCAATTGTCAGTGGCGGCAGCGGCACTGCGCAAGCCAAGATAGATGCCATGCGGCAGGCTGATGTGCATGTCTGTGCAGATCTTGGCAATCTTGGGGAATTCTGTTCCCATGTGTTTTCAGGCATCAATGACTAAAAAAATATTTCTACGCAAGATAAACCCGGTTTAATAAGTGCAGGTTGAGGTTAAAGATGACAGAAAAAACCCCCAAAAAGAGAGTGTTGGTTGGCAAGCCTGGCCTGGACGGCCATGACCGCGGTGCTAAATTCCTTGCCCAGGCTCTGCGGGATGCAGGCTTTGAGGTGGTGTACACCGGCATCCGCAGAAGCCCTGAAGAAATTGCCGCTGCCGCCATTCAGGAAGATGTCGATGCTTTAGGTCTCTCGTCGCTTTCCGGCGCTCATATGCGTCTTTTCCCGGCAGTTGTGGAGGCCCTCGCTAAGGCAGGCGCCCCGGAGATCCCGGTCCTTGGAGGCGGCGTCATTCCGGACGAGGATATCCTTGCTTTAAAAGCAGCAGGCATTGTTGAAATATTCACTCCGGGCACCCCGGTTGATATAATAATCAGCGCTTTTCAGGATGCCTGTGAGAAAAAATCTGCAGGCTGAACAGAGCACTGATGACAATAGATAAATTACTGAAAGGCCTTAAGGCTTGGGACCCACGGGCGATCGGGCGGGCCATTTCCCTGGTGGAAAACGGTGATGACAGCGCTGAGGCCATACTTTCATCTCTTGATGAAGACCTTATTTCCGAGGCAACGATCCTGGGTATCACCGGTCCCCCCGGCGCCGGCAAATCGACCCTGACCAATGGCATAATATCCCAGCTGCGCCAGAGCCGAAAGCGCATCGGCATTATAGCCATTGATCCCTCCTCTCCCATATCGGGAGGGGCAATCCTGGGGGACCGCATCCGCATGATGCAGCATGCAACTGATCAGGATGTTGTGATGCGATCCATGGCCACCCGGGGCAGGCTGGGAGGACTCTGCGCCACTGCAGGTGCAGCTGTAAGGATCATGGCCAGTTGCGGCTGCTCCAACATTATTATTGAGACCGTGGGTGTCGGCCAGTCTGAGATGGATATCATCCGCCTGGCGGATATTACTCTTCTGGTGCTGGCTCCCGGTCTGGGAGATGATATACAGGCTATGAAAGCCGGACTCCTGGAAGTTGCCGATATCCTTGTGGTGAATAAGGCTGACTGTAAAGGTGCTGATATCCTGGCAATGGATCTTGAGGCAGTAACCCGCAAGGGCAGCGCCACTCCAACCCCGGTCAGCATGACTGTTGCCACCGAGTCCAAAGGGATTGCAGAACTTCTTGACCAGATAGAAAAGGTGGACAGCGAGCACCGCGACAGCGGAGAAAGACAAAAAAGACGCCGCGGGGCCCATAATCAGGAAGTGCTTGACTGGTGCCTGGAAATACTGCGCCCCAGGCTCTTGGCAGAAATAACCAAAAAAGGACTGCCTCTTCTGGGTGACCCCAGGCTGAAGGCGAAAAAAATTCTTGAAGAACAATAAAGAAACACAAGGAAGAAGCCATGGCGAAACATCCAAAACTTGCTGAATGGGAAGGAAAAAATCTGGCAAAAAGCTTAAGCCGGTTTCCGGAACGCAAGGAGAAATTCACCAATCATGGCGGTGAGGAAATCCCGAGACTGGCAACACCGGATAACATTGATGACGGGTATCTTGACAAACTCGCCTTTCCCGGGCAATACCCCTTTACCAGGGGTGTGCAACCCACCATGTACCGTGGCCGCTTGTGGACCATGCGGCAGTATGCAGGTTTTTCAAGTGCAGCCGAATCGAACAAGCGCTACCGTTATCTGCTGGACCAGGGCACTACCGGTCTTTCAGTTGCCTTTGATCTGCCGACCCAGATCGGCTATGACTCTGATGACCCGATGAGTGTTGGAGAGGTCGGCAAGGTTGGAGTTGCCATTGATTCACTGGAAGACATGGAAACCCTTTTTGACCAGATCCCTTTGGACAAGGTCTCCACTTCAATGACCATCAACTCCCCAGCCGCTATTCTGCTCGCCATGTATGTGGCTGTGGGAGAAAAACAGGGAGTTGCCGCGGAAAACATAAAAGGCACTATACAAAATGATGTCTTGAAGGAATACGTTGCCCGCGGCACTTACATATTCCCACCCAAGCCAAGCCTGCGGTTGATTACCAACATCTTCCAATGGTGCAGCCAGAAAACACCTGCTTTTAATACGATATCCATTTCAGGCTATCATATACGTGAAGCCGGCTCAACCGCGGTACAGGAGGTTGCCTTTACCCTGGCCAACGGCTGTACCTATGTCCAGACAGCCCTTGACGCAGGCCTTGAACTCGACGTCTTTGCCAGGAGGTTGGCTTTCTTTTTCAATGCTTCATCAGATCTGCTCGAGGAAGTGGCCAAGTTCAGGGCGGCAAGAAGACTGTGGGCCCGCCTCATGAAAGAGCGTTTCGGCGCCAGGACCCCGGCCAGCCTGATGCTCCGCTTCCACACCCAGACAGCGGGCAACACCCTGACGGCCCAGCAGATTGACAACAACATCGTGCGGGTGACCATACAGGCCCTTGCTGCAGTGCTGGGCGGCACCCAGTCCCTGCACACCAATTCCAAGGACGAAGCCCACTCCCTGCCCACGGAAGAATCAGTAAGGACAGCGCTGCGCACCCAGCAGATCCTGGCCCATGAATCTGGAGTAGCAGATACCATCGATCCCCTGGCCGGTTCCTATTATATTGAATCCCTGACTGACAAGATAGAGCGCGAAGCGCTGGCCCTGATCGACAAGATCGAAGAATCCGG
>JAHEID010000143.1 GCA_024639555.1 Deltaproteobacteria bacterium | reverse complement strand
GCCTTATGACCTGAACCATATCTTTGAATCATGCCTGTGGGAAGCCATGACAATTCCCCTGCAGTCGGCAGCCCGGGGCATACTCTCCATCGAGGATTACAGGGTAATCCAGGAAACACTGTACAATAAAGAGGCGCTTGCCATAGGTCCCGGTATCGGCACTGCGGAAGAAACAGCCGAACTCATGAAAAAACTCTACGCTGAAATAGAAACACCGATGCTGGTGGATGCCGACGGTCTCAATATCCTGGCATCTGATACGAGCCTGCTCAAGAATGCGCCGGGACCGAGAATACTGACCCCGCATCCCGGTGAAATGGCCCGACTCATAGGCGGTACAAGCAGGCAAGTACAGGAAAACCGGCTTGAATTAACGCGCGATTTTGCCGTTCAATACAAGGTGCATGTGGTTTTAAAAGGGGCCGATACCCTGGTATGTGACCCTGAAGGCAACCTGGCGATCAATCCGACCGGAAATCCCGGCATGGCTTGCGGCGGTATGGGTGACGTGCTTACCGGCGTTATCGGGGGTTTTCTGGCCCAGGGGCTAACTCCCTGGCAGGCGAGCTGCCTTGGCGTTTACAGCCATGGCCTGGCTGCCGACCGGCTGGCAGAGGAGACCAGTGCCGGTTACCTGGCCTCGGAAGTTGCGCATGAACTGCCCTACGTCCTGCAAGACTTAAGAGATTTACAATAATATTATATAGTTAGAATGACTAAGCCAAAATCTTTAGAACATG
Organism: Deltaproteobacteria bacterium; assembly: GCA_024639555.1. GTDB lineage: Bacteria > Desulfobacterota > Desulfobulbia > Desulfobulbales > BM004 > BM004. The sequence continues at coordinate 5,000 of JAHEID010000143.1, read as the reverse complement.
AGGAGACAGCATCCATGTTGACTGCAAAAGACATAATGACGACAAACGTGATCACCGTCCAGAAGGATACCTCGGTAAATGAACTTGCGGAGATTCTCTGGAAAAACAAAATCAGTGGGGCTCCTGTGCTTGATGACGATGGCAACGTGGTCTCCGTGGTGACGGAAAGCGATCTCATCGACCAGAATAAAAAAGTGCATATCCCTACCATGATAAGCATACTCGATTCGGTGATCTTTCTGGAAAGTTCCAAAAAGACGGAAAAGGAGATCAAGAAAATGGCCGGCAATACGGTCCAGGACATCTGTGCCATGGAATTGGTCGCCGTATCAGAAGATACCGGCCTGGACGAGATTGCCACCATCATGTCAGAAAAAAAAGTGCACACCCTGCCGGTAATGGAAGATGACAAACTGGTCGGCGTCATAGGCAAAAGTGATATCATCCGCTCCATGGCATCCCAGGCTGGCAATAATCCATAAAGGCCGCCTGTTGTAAAGTCCCAAGAAATACATTGATAGTGAAGAGAGTATCACTATGTAAGGTAAGTAAAACCTGGCAAATAATTTATGACAGACTATCTCATACATTTTTTCACATACAATAAAATTTATCTTTTCACGGGAGCAGCACTGCTGCTGCTTGTTTTTCTGCCCACCAAAGAAAAAATTTCCTCAAATACCAGGAAAACATTGTTCGTGTTTGTGATCATCTGGATACTATGTTTTGCCTACAGAATTAATACCGGAAATGACATTATCTACCTGTTTGACAAAAACGATACGTTCGGCGACGAACGCGAGCCCGCCAGACTGGAGAGCGGACCATTTAATAAGTATTATTCCAATGATGCCGGCAGAAAGGCCAAGGATTAGGTGTTAGGGGCCATTCATTGTTAAAAAAGCTTCATCTGTTTTGCCGCTGTTTTTTTCTTTTTAAATTTCCTGCGCTCAGTTACTTCGTAAAGCGAGGTTGGAATCTCTGCAATAAAGGGAGAAACCGGGCGATTCCGGTAGCTGCCGAAAATTTGCCGTGTCGCGGCAGATGTCAGAATGAGCGAGTTCCGGGCCCTGGTCATACCTACATAAAAGAGGCGTCTCTCCTCGTGGATGGACGTAGGAGCTGCAACAGTTATCGGGTCGTCATCTTTCTTTGTCCGGGGCAGTTCACAGGGAAAGATCCCCTCCTCCATGCCCGTAATAAATACAACAGGAAACTCAAGGCCTTTGGCACCATGCATGGTCATAAGAGCAACAGCCTCGGTCCTCTCGTCATATACCATGGCTGTTTCATTCCTTTTGAGGTAGGCGCCGAATCCCTGCAGATCAGTGCCAAATGAACCGGCAAGTTCCAGAAAGCGCTGGGCATCAGCAGACTTTGCGTTAATTCGCAGGTACTCCATGATTGTAGCAACAGGACCTGACAGTCCCTTTTCCGCAGCCTCTAACCTGAAAACAAGCAGATGGTGCTGCACGTCCTCTATTCTCTCTCTTGCTGCTTTTGGCAGCTTTATGTCTGCTGCCTGGTCAAAAAAATCCGGGCATCCTCCCAGCGGCAATTGATTTTCCAGTAATGCCAGGGTGTGTTCGCCAACAACCGGAAAGGTGCGCAAGAGCTGGATATACACCTCGGTTTCAACACCCTCGGTCCCGGAGTCTGCTGCAGCCCGTATCCAGTAATAAAGCGGCCTGATATCCCTGTGCATGAAAAAGGGCCTGACATTGACAATCTGGAATGGGATACCCCTGCGCTCGAGTGCTTCCCGCAAGTGTTCCGCCTGTTGTGACAGACGGTAGAGAACAGCAAAATCCTTGAAACTTCTGGCAGCTGCATTCTCATTTTCACTGCCGCGCCCGGAATCAATTGAAAAATGACTGATACCGCCCATCAATTCTTCAATGCGCTGGACAATAAACTCAGCTTCAGCCTGGGGTGACACCGCCTGATACATTTCAATGGTACCGGGTTCAGCGTGCTCCGGGATGAGCTTTGCAGAAGGTTTTGTCTCAGTCCCGTGATTGTGTACAATAACAGCGGCTGCTGCCTCAAGAATTTTTGAGGCTGACCGGTAATTTCTGACCAGGGATATGGTTTCTGCGTTAAATTCATTAATGAACAGGTGGAAGAATTCCGGGCTGCTGCCGCGAAACCCGTATATCGCCTGGTCAGGATCTCCTATGGCAAATACAGAGCTCTTTTGGGCCAGTATGCGCACAAGTTCATACTGGCTCCTGTTCAAATCCTGGAATTCATCAATAAATAGGTATTTGAGCGCAGCACCTGCTCTCTGTAAAAAGTCATCGTCGGTTTTCAGACGCATGACAACCTGGGGAATGATTCCATCCAGATCAATTCCATGCCTCATATCAAGTTCGTGGAGATACGCTCTCACCCTGTGTGTGGCTGCCTCTTCACTATTCTCCCCTGCCCCTTCAGCATTATGCTGATAATGCGATTCGAGCTCTTGTTTCAGCTCTTTTAAATCAGCCGGTGACAGAGCATGAAACAGCCTCTTCATAATTTTATGGCGCTGGTCCTCTGCAACCACTGTCAGTTCTTTATCATGCTGCCGCAGAAGCCCGAGGCAGAAAGCATGAAAAGTCCCGATAAAGATATTCTCAATATTTATTCCAGGCATTGCGCCCAGCCGTTCTCTCATTTCCTCTGCAGCACGGTTTGTAAACGTTATCGCCGTAATATCCAGAGGATTGACGCTGGATTCCTGCAGCAGTCTTTCCATCCTGCTGACAAGGGTGTAGGTCTTCCCGGTACCGGGCCCTGCGCTAACAACTATGTGGTGTGCGCTTGACGCAACTGCCCTCCGCTGCTCTTCATTCAGGGATTTCTCTGAACGCTTTGCGGGTTTCTCCTTTTGGGTCCGATTAAAATCAAGACCGGATGGCTTAGGGAGGATATCAGATTTTTTCCCCGGTTTATCCGATTTAAAAAGGGAGAGCTGTCCGAGCAGCCACTGCAATTCTCCCTGATCAAAAACCTTTATAACCCCAAACTCGCCGTCAAAACCGGCTCTCCTGATAACCTTTCCCGTGCGGATACGGTTCACGGCCTCTCCCAGAAGAGGCGAATACCGTTCACTGATATCATCCACCGCGACATTGAGCAGCAGGTTGAACTCGGAATCAAACATGCTGATGAGTTTTCCATACTCCTGCATAACCGTCTTTGTAGCCGGTCCCCTGGAGAATATTTCTCCAAGTACCTCGGTAAGGGGGATAAGACTGTAAAACTTCGGGGAATTAGGTGGGTAAAAAGGATTCTCCCGGTCAGCGAGCTCCATCACCCTGTGCATGACTCCAATGGTAAGCGGCTTGCCGCAGACCGGGCAGATACCGTTAATTTCCCTTGTTTCCCGCGGCGTCAGGTTAATACCGCATTTGCGGTGGCCGTCATGATGGTACTTACCCTCTTCAGGGAAAAATTCAATGGTGCCCTGAAAACCCCCAAAGGCTTGATTTTTTAAGGCATCACGCATGGAGAAAAAATTAAAGCCGCAGGTAAAAAAGTTGGCCTCCCGACCAAGTTTGCCGGGCGAATGACAATCTGAATTTGAAATAAGGGAAAAACGGTCCAGGGCAGAAACCAGACGGTTCATATCAGGATCAGAGGACAGGCCGGTCTCAAGGGCAAAAACATATTTGCTCAAATCGCCGAAACACTCATCAATGGAATCAAAGCCCGATTTGGAACCAAAGAGGGAAAACCAGGGGGTCCATATATGGGCCGGCACCAGAAAACCGTCCGGGGCCAGCTCCAGGACAATTTCAAGCAGATCACGGGCATCAAGCCCAAGGATGGGCCTGCCGTCCGATTCAATGTTGCCGATGGTTGCCAATCGCGCATTGATCCTGGAGGCAGAAGCAAAGTCAGGTACAAAGAGAATAGTATGAATTTTTCTTACGGAGCCGTGTCTTTTGTAAATCGAACTGATCTCGGCAGTGAGGATGAACCGGCAGGATTGAGTCCTGTCATTTGCATCAGCCTCAAAAATGCGTGGAATAGTAACTTCCTTGAGCTTGAAAAAGCCGGGCTCTGCGGGTTGCAGGTTTTCGCGCAGCTGCCGGAACCAGCCGGGATGGGTGAAGTCACCGGTGCCGATGACATCGATCCCTTTAACAGCACTCCAGGCAGCCAGGCCGGCCAGGTTGCTCGATTTGCTCGTTGCCCGGGAAAAGGGTGAATGGATATGCAGGTCAGCTATGTACCTCATGCTTCAGCAGTATGCCCCGAAATATTCCCCCTGTCCTTTATTATTAGTTCTCTTTTCATGTCCTGAAACTCTTACGCAGCTGTTCTGCCAACTCTTCCGGCGGGGTGATGATCAGTTCCGACTGCAGCAGCTTCTGCAGGAAATAATCGTCGTTGCGGTAGTTGGCATACAGGTTCTGTCGGGTAATGATCTTGATGAGTGCGCGAAAGCTCCCGTCATTTTTGTTTTTACGGACCGAATAGAGTGCGTAATTGTAACTGAGATGGCCGAGGGTCTCGTAATGGGAGAGAACTTTTGAAATGCCGGACGATAAATTGGTGAGATCATCGTCTGATAGCTCATCAAGATCCCCCAGATCTTCGTGGATTGCCATGACTTCATTGTTGCCCAGAGGCGAAAAGGGGGTAAGCCACTGCCAGCGGCCGGTCTGCCCGATATACCTGGGGCCGTCCTTTTCCTCTGCTATGAGATCAGCAAAATAGGATGTCCCATTCTCGCGCTGCCAGCGGCTGCAGCCATCCAGCATTCTCGCCTGGTATGAATATGGGATTGGTGTTGCAATCATCTGCAGGTGGGGATGCACAAGGCTTGCACCTGCCGGAAACAGATAATTTGCAGTCACCGCCGCATAGCTAACTTCTAGGTCTTTTTCATAGGCAATACGTATGAATTGCCGGGCTGCCAGGAAACCGTTTTTGATGAGCTCCGGGGTGAATTCGGAAAGCTTCAGAAAATGCGCATCACAGAGCCGGATGACCGGGTGATAGGTGCC
>JAHEID010000142.1 GCA_024639555.1 Deltaproteobacteria bacterium | reverse complement strand
CAAGCTCCATCAGATGATCGTTTACCGGTGAACAGGTGGGTTGGATGATAAATACATCCGTGCCCCGCACATTTTCTCCAATTTCAATGAAGATCTCACCGTCGCTGAATCTTCTTACTTCTACCATTGACAAAGAGATCTTGAGATAATCACAGATCTCTCTTGCCAGTTCCGGGTTGGCATTTCCAGAAAATACCTTGATAATGTTAGGCATGGCTTCTTTAGATTTATTTTTTATTTAACTGCTGCCACCAATCTTTATCACCCCTGCTTCTGTGGCAGATTATTTTCCTGGCTGGGGCGGGAGGATTCGAACCTCCGAATGCAGGCACCAAAAACCTGTGTCTTACCGCTTGACGACGCCCCAATGTACTTAATTATAAAAAAGCCGCTCGAATGTCTCCGAAGGACCCGGCTCTGGTCCGCAGCATATGGAATGATTCTTTTGAGACAAACAAAAATTTAATTATATATTTTTAGTGAAAGACAATCAAGGAATATACGGTCTGACAAGAAATACATTATCACCATATTCTTTGGCAAACTGCTCAAAACTGCGCTGAGCTTGCTTCTTGCCGGAAAATAAACCAAACACGGTCGGACCACTGCCGCTCATGAGGGCTGTAACAGCACCTGCCTTTTTCAATTCTTTCTTTATATCTCCTATCTCCGGATAGCGGTTTATCGTAACCACTTCAAGATCATTACCAAGTTCTTCAAATAATCCAGGGGGAACGGTATTAAGATTCCTGTCCATTTCTCGGCCCCGCGCTAAGATATATGGATTGGCGCTGGATGTCAACGGGAAATTCTCATACGCCCATTTCGTGGAAACCTCAAAACCGGGATTCACCAGCAAAATCCAATAATCCCTTATGGATTTTACCTTCCGGATACATTCGCCGATGCCGGTGGCCACTGCCCCGCTGCAATCCTGCAAAAAAAACGGGACATCCGCCCCCAGCTGCAGTCCAATATCCATTAAGCTTTCCAGGCCCAGGTCAGCAGACAAAAGCCTGTTCAATCCATAAAGTACTGCGGCAGCATCACTGCTGCCTCCTCCTAATCCGGCAGCTACAGGTATCTTTTTCTCCAGAATAATTTGCACACCGGGTGTAATCCCTGTAGCAGAGAAAAAAGCACGTGCAGCCCTGTAAACAAGATTTTCACGGTTTTCAGGCACAGGGCGGCCATTACAGGACAGGGAAACAGAGTCTCCCTGCCTTGATAAATGCAGAAGATCGAAAAGTGTGATCTTCTGCATCAGGCTCTCAATCTCATGATAGCCGTCAGAACGCCGGTTCAGTATTTTCAGAAAAAGATTTATCTTGGCAGGAGCCTTCAGGGTAAGGCTTTGGCTCTTGTCTGTTTGGGAGGTTTGTTTCACAAATTGCGGGTCCGGGTGCCGAACAGCTTGGCAGGTGATGCGCAGATCACTTTTTTAGGCAGGGCTGCTTATTTATTTTTGTCAGCCTGGGCAACATAACGCATCTTAAGATCATATAGAACATGCCTTAAAATATCCTGCTCTTCACCGTTAAGATTGCCTTTGGTTTTATCCTGCAGCAGCTTCAATGTATCGATGGAGTGTTTGGCCAGGACCAGATCCCGGTTCTTCTCACCGGAGACAGGGTCACTGATTTCACCCAGGTGGAACAGAGCCGAGGTGTTAAGAGACATAACAAAGGCCGTAAAATTAACCTCCGGCATAACACATTCGCCGTCCTTTCTGACCTGCCCTTCAGGGCACGGTTTGCATTCTTCGTTCTTCTCCATGCAACTCACCTCAATTTTGTTCAATTTCCAGCTACACTACCATACTTATATGTCGGCGTAATGGGGAAACACCAGAGCCATGGCATCGTCGATATAATCAAGCTGCTGCACCGTTTTTAACAGCTCCTTGCTGATCATATTGTCGGTATTGAGCAGGATAATATTGCGTCCCTGCTCCTTCTCGCGGCCAACGGTCATTCTTGAAATATTAACTTCATGCTTGCCCAGGGTTGTTCCAAGGGCACCGATCACACCCGGGACATCCTTGTTGTATACAAAAAGCATGGGGCCGGTGGGGAGTGCCTCCAAACGAAAGGTATTCAATCTTACCAGCCGGGGTTCGTTTTTACCGAAAACCGTTCCGGCCAGCATATTTTCCCCATCAGTTGTCTTTACCCGGATTGAAAGCAGACTTGTAAAGTCGTCGGAATGACCGGTTTTGGATTCAACTACCCGTATACCTCTTTCCTTGGCAATGAGGGGAGCATTGACATAGTTCACTGCATCCTGCAGTATGGGCGTGAACAGGCCTTTAAGAAATGCCACTGTGATGGGGCCTGTTGTCAGCTCTTCAAATTCGCCGATGTATTCCAGGTTGACTTCTTCCACGCCGCCCTTGGCAATCTGCATATGAAAAAAGCCCAGCATCTCTGCCAGGGTAAGATAGGGGCCAACCCTGGAAAGCACATCGCTGCTTACGGAAGGGACATTCACCGCATTGCTCACTACGCCGGTTCGGAGGTATTCACTTATCTGCTTAGTAATGGCAACCGCGACATTTTCCTGGGCCTCGCTGGTTGAAGCGCCAAGATGCGGGGTACAGATAAAATTATCCAAACCAAGCAAAGGGCAGTTTTCCCTGGTGGTCGGCTCAACTTCAAAAACATCCAGGGCCGCACCGGCGATCTGCCCTTTAGCCAGGGCTTCGTACAGGGCCTCTTCATCAACAACGCCTCCGCGGGCACAGTCGATGAACATGGCATCCTTTTTCATGCTCTTGAACTGTGATTTAGATATGAGATGCTTGGTGTCCTTGGTCATGGGCACATGTACAGAGATGAAATCCGATTTCTTGCAAACCTCATCAATGGTGGTCAATTCAACGCCGAGTTTCTTCACCAGTTCTTCAGGCATATGGGGATCATAGGCAATCACTTTCATATTCAGGCCCTGAGCCCTTTCTGCCACTATACTGCCAATTCTTCCTATACCAATAATTCCCAGGGTCTTGCCGGTCAGTTCACGGCCCATGAACCTCTTCTTTTCCCATTTGCCTGCCTTCATGGAGGTCGTGGCCTGGGGAATATTCCTGGCAAGTGATACCATCATGGCTATGGCATGTTCAGCTGCAGTGGTGGAATTACCGTCAGGAGCATTCATTACTACAATGCCATGCTTGCTGGCCGCTGCCACATCAACATTGTCAAGCCCTATACCGGCCCGGCCCACAACTTTAAGGTTGGTGGCTGCCTCGATTATTTCCCCTGTCACCTTGGTGGCACTGCGTATAACCAATCCTTCATATTCCGGAATTATTTTCATCAGATCCTCGGGAGCCAAACCAGTTTTAATATCCACCTCAAGACCTGCATCCAGGAGGATCTGCGCTCCGATAGGGGCTAAATTGTCACTTATAAGAATCTTCATTATCTCTCCTTTATTCTCCCGGCAAAGACCCGTCATTTCCAGCCGGGCGCTATCACTGCTTTACTTTTATTTCAGGTGCCAAACCTGAGGATCAAAATTAATCACTAACCGTATGAGACTTTTACTGACAGAACTCGCTAAAGACTCAAAAACGTAAAAATCTTATTTAAACAAGTCAAGAAAAAGCTTTAAAATGATTTTGGCAGATATACCAAACAAAGTATGCTTCCCGGCACTTTTAATTTTTTTTCTTTTCCATAATCCGGAATAAACTAAACGCTTTTTCTGCTGGACACCTGAATCTGTGAGCCGCCGTATGTGTCCCGGGTTCAAGGAAGAGCCGGTCGGCTATGGTTTACCATGCCGAACGGGCGATGACGCAGGAAACGGGGTGCAGCCGGCGGTCCCGAAGGGCTGATCCTTTCAATACTTTAAGAAGGTGAAGACAAATATACACCGGCTTCGTAATAATTCTTCATTACAAAGTATTGCGCTGATAATGACTTGATTGTAGTGGGCCCCATTGATGTCTGCAAGACTTTATACTATTGTTTTATATATGATTCTGTCTCCTCCCGTATTTCCTTAAAATACGGGAGGAGACCTTTTTAATCAATTTTTCAGTCACGGATTCAGGGATATGCCTATTGCCTGTCTTATTAAAAAGATTTATATACAGCAACCTTAAGAATTACACTCTTTATAAATTCCCGGCACTTATTGGCCGGGGAAATATACAACAGGAGAAAATAATGTCAGAAGTCAGGCTGCGATTTCCCCCGAGCCCTACCGGTTATCTTCATATAGGCGGTGCCAGGACCGCCATTTATAACTGGCTTTACGTCAAAAAACATAACGGCAGGCTCATTCTCAGAATTGAAGACACCGATGTTGAACGTTCAACAAAAGAATCGATAGACGGCATTATTGACGGCCTCAACTGGCTGGGAATAACCTGGGACGAGGGCCCCTACTTCCAGTCCGACTATATCCAGGAACATATTGCAGCAGCCCATACATTGATATCTACAGGTCATGCCTACAAATGTTTCTGCACCAAAGAAGTGCTTGATGTAAAGCGCGAGGCTGCGGTGGCAGCCAAGGCAACCTATCAGTATGACCGTTCCTGCCTGCATCTGACTCCGGAAGAAATTACCCTGAAAGAGGCACAGAATATTCCCCATGTCATTCGCTTCAAGGTGCCGGAGGGGGATGGCTCGGTTGTTTTTGAAGACAAGGTTTACGGTCACATAGAAAAATCCTATAAAGATATTGAGGATTTTGTCATCATCCGTTCAAACGGTACCCCGCTCTATTTACTGAGCAATGTGGTCGACGACATCCGTGACCGTATTACCCATGTTATCAGGGGCCAGGATGGTCTCGGCAACACGCCTCGACAGATCCTTATCTACGAAGCCTTAGGCGCGCCGGTACCGGTCTTTGCCCACATGTCGCTCACCCTTGATCCTCAGAAAAGAAAGATATCCAAGCGGTCTCACGGCGAAGTTGTAACGGTCCAATTCTATAAGGAGAACGGCTTTCTTCCCTGGGCTTTGGTAAATTTCCTGGTGCTTTTGGGCTGGTCGCCGGCAAGTGACCAGGAAATTTTCACTCCAGAGGAACTGATTGATATCTATTCTCTGGAAGGCATGAACAAGGCAAATTCAATCTTCAACTATACCAAGGACGATCCCAAATTCATCACTGACCCCAAGGCCCTCTCCATTAATGCACATTACCTGCGCACCATGCCGATTGCAGACCTTATCCCCCTTGTCAAAGAAGAACTGATCGCGGCAGACCTTTGGGATACCGCCTATGCCGGAGAGAAAAAAGAATGGTTTGGAAACACCGTTGATCTTATCCGCAGCAGGTTTCATATCCTCAAGGATTTTTCAGGGCCCGGCCGGGCCTATTTCAGCGACACCTATGAAATGGATCCCAAGCCGGTGAAAAAGAACCTGGAGAAATTTGAGCACATCCGGGAGTGGCTTGGGCTGCTGGCAGAGCGCTTCGAGCACTTAGCCGATTTCAGCCGGGAGGAAACCGAACGGGCAACCCGCGAACTGGCCGACGAACTTGACATCAAGGCCGGTATCCTTATCAACGGCACCCGGACTGTGGTGACCGGTCAGGCAGCAGGCGCCGGCTTATTCGACGTGCTTATGGCCATCGGCAAAGACCGGCTAGTGGCACGACTTAAAAAATTCAGTGCTGAAAGTTGAAATAGATCCAGGTCTAGTAATAATCGATTTCCGTTCTTCTATATTCCGACCTGCCCGATGTTCAGTTGACTCCTTATACGATACAATTTGGCTGTA
>JAHEID010000038.1 GCA_024639555.1 Deltaproteobacteria bacterium | reverse complement strand
CATGGCGGTCACGGAACAGGGGTTCGCCTGTATGACGAGGCAGATTGTTGACCTTGCCGCCGACATATGCGATGGGCGGGTCCTGGTAGCCCTCGAGGGCGGTTATAACCTGCGTGGTTTGCGAGACGGGGTCCTGGCGGTTTTAGCAGAATTAAACGGTGATCCTGAATGTCCGGGCAAGGTGGACGGAGCAACGCTGCAGGCTATTATTGATGCTGACAGGGAAGTTCCCGTTATTGGGCAGGTGAGAGATATTGCAAAAAGATACTGGAGCTTGTAAATATACCACTCTTGATGGCTTCGTATAAAGTCGCTCTACTGTGTCGTAGCGGGTTCGCAAAATGCTCAACATGCCGTATGTATGCCTGCGCTTTCGCAACACCGCTACTCCTCGGAGTCTGCGCTTACCTGTATATCAACTTTTTCTTTAGCCATCGTATGGCTTTACGGCAGACTTTTTACGCGTCTGCCAATGTATAGCTGCTCATAGACAACACCTAGACACACGAGAGGGTTTATCATGAAAATTACACCACAGGAAATTTCCCATGTTGCCGAACTGGCCCGTCTGCACATGTCCCAGGAAGAAGTTGAGGCAATGGCTCTGCAGCTGGATGACATACTCACCTATGTGGCCAAGCTGAACGAACTGGATACTGAGGCCGTCACGCCGACCACCCATGCCATTTCCATTACAAATGCCTTTCGTGAGGATGATATGAAGCCATCTTTGCCAAGGGAAAAGGCCCTGGTCAACGGGCCCAAGCAGAACGGCGAAGCCTTTGTGGTGCCGCGGGTGATTTAAAGGGCTCAAGCCCCATGGAGCGCAAGGTATTCCTGAGCGATTTTTTAATTGAAAGAAGATGAGCTGGAAACAATGTCATTGCATAGATTAACCATACATGAACTTCGGGAAATGCTGGACGGGCGGCAGGTGTCTGCAGTTGAACTGACCAGGGACGTTCTCCAGCGTATTGAAAAAGTCGAGGACAGGGTCAAGGCTTATATTACCCTGGACCCTGAAGGAGCACTCAAGCGGGCTGAAGCTGCGGATACAGAGCTCAAAATGGGTACCGGAGGATCACTGTGCGGTATCCCCCTTTCCATTAAAGATGTGCTCTGTACTGACGGCATGCGCACAACATGCGGCTCCAGGATTCTTGAAAATTTTGTGCCGCCCTATGATGCCACCTCCATAGTGAAGTTAAAAGAGGCAGGCGCTGTACTCCTGGGCAAGGTGTCAATGGACGAATTTGCTATGGGTTCAACATCGGAAAACTGCGCCTTTGGCCCTCCCAGAAATCCCTGGGGCACAGAGTATATCTGCGGCGGCTCCAGCGGGGGGTCTGCCGCCTCGGTGGCAGCTGATGAGTGCATTGCCTCCCTGGGCACCGACACCGGCGGTTCCATCCGTCAGCCAGCCTCCCATTGCGGGGTTGTCGGCTTGAAGCCGACTTATGGCAGGGTGTCCCGCTACGGCCTGGTGGCATTTGCTTCCTCCCTCGACCAGGTAGGCCCACTGACTAAGGATGTAACAGATTGTGCCCTGATGATGAATGCTATCAGCGGGCATGATGCAAAAGACTCCACATCCGTAGCTCAAAAGGTCCCTGACTATCACAAAGCGCTGACAGAAGGATTGCAGGGCATGAAGGTCGGCATACCCAGGGAGTACTTTATCAAGGGGCTTGATCCTGAAGTTGAAACAGCTGTACGGCAAGGCATAAAGAGCCTAAGCGAGGCAGGCGCAGAGATCGTTGAGGTTTCGCTGCCCCATACCGATTATTGTGTTGCCGTCTACTATATTGTTGCCCCGGCTGAAGCCAGCTCCAACCTGGCACGCTATGACGGTATCAGGTACGGCTTACGGGACAAGTCCAGCGACTCCCTGCTTGATATTTACAAAAACAGCCGCTCATCAGGCTTTGGCGATGAGGTGAAGCGGCGTATCATCATCGGCACCTATGCCCTGTCATCAGGATACTATGATGCCTACTACAAAAAGGCTTCACAGGTCCGGACCCTGATTACCGAAGATTTTAAAAAGGTCTTTGCAGCCTGTGATGTATTGGCCTCGCCGGTGACCCCTACAACAGCCTGGAAACTGGCAGAAAAAATAGATGATCCGTTGAGCGTCTACCTGTCGGATATCCTGACCATATCCGCCAATCTGGCAGGAATTCCGGGCATTTCCGTGCCCTGCGGCTTCAGCGGCGCGGGTTTGCCCATCGGCTTGCAGATCCAGGCCTCCCATTTTCAGGAAGAGACGCTGCTGCGGGCAGCCTATAACCTTGAGCAGCGCTTGAATATTTCCCACTTGCGGCCCGAAAATCTTTAATTCAATATAATAAGGAGTCTATGTGAAACTCAAGGTTGCACCACACATCAGCACCCTGGTTCCTTATCCGCCGGGCAAGCCTATTGAGGAGCTGGAGCGTGAATATGGTATAACCGGTTCCATCAAGCTTGCCTCCAATGAAAATGCCTGGGGGCCTTCCCCCATTGCGGTGCAGGCAATCAAAGAGGCTCTGCAGAACCTGCACCGTTATCCTGACGGCAGCTGTTATTACCTGACACAAAGCCTGGCAGGTAAACTGGGAGTAAAACCAGAGGAAATAGTCTTTGGCAACGGTTCAAACGAGATCATCGGGCTGCTGATCGCTGCTTTTCTTCAGCCCGGGGAGGAAGTTATCACCAGTCACCCCACCTTTCTCATGTACCAGAAGCTGGTGCAGGTCCAGGGGGGCAGCAATAAAGTGGTGGAGCTTGCTGCAGGCATGCACCATGATCTCAAGGCAATTCTGGGTGCAGTTTCTGCCAAAACCAGGATGGTTTTTCTCGACAACCCCAACAATCCCACAGGGACCATTATAGACAAGGATGATTTTGCATTATTTATGGAGCAGCTGCCGCAGGGTATTATCGTGGTTCTTGATGAGGCCTATGTGGATTTTATGGACCCGGAACTGCGCATTGATGTTAAGGCCTACATCAGGGACGGAAAGCCGGTGGCAGCATTGCGCACCTTTTCTAAGGCCTACGGTCTTTCCGGGCTGCGGTTGGGCTATGGCATAATGGATGTGGACATGGCAGGCTATCTCAACCGGGTACGCCAGCCCTTCAATGTCAACTCCCTGGCCCAGGTGGGGGGCGTGGCCGCCCTGGAAGATGATGAGCATTACAGGATGACCCTGCAGAAAAGCAGTGTTGGCATAGCCTGGTTGAGTAGGGAGGTTGCAAAACTTGGCTGCCGTCCCATGCAGACCCATACGAATTTTTTTCTTATTGATGTGAAGGGGGACGCCAGGAAACTCTATGAGCATATGCTGCACCAGGGGGTAATAGTCAGACCCATGCAGGCCTATGGATACCCGAACTATATCCGGATCACAGTCGGGCGTGCAGATGAAAACGAGCGGTTTGTTGAGTCCCTTGCCAAAAGTTTGAAAGAACTGGGTTATGGTTGAGAGAAAAAATATCATCACCATCGACGGCCCTTCCGGGGCCGGCAAGAGCACTATCAGTAAATTACTGGCAGCCAAGCTCCATTACACCTACCTTGATACCGGTGCCATGTACCGGGCTGTGGGCTTGCAGGTGGAGCGCTCGGGACTTGACCTGGAGGCTGAGAACGGCAGGGAAAAGCTGGTCAAGTTGCTTGACATACTAGATATGACACTGGCACCCGGAGAGGAAGGCCGGGAAACCCGGGTTTTTCTGCATGGCGAGGATGTAAGCGATGCAATAAGGACTCCTGAAATGGCCATGGTGGCCTCCCGGGTCTCGGCTGAGCCGGAAGTGCGCAAAAAGCTCACGGAGATGCAGCGCGCCCTTGGCAACAAGGGTGCAATTGTCGCCGAGGGCCGTGACATGGGTACCATTGTTTTCCCGGATGCCAAGTACAAGTTTTTTTTAGACGCCACCCCCCCGGAAAGGGCTCAGCGCCGCCAGAAACAGCTCCTGGAACAGGGCCAGAGGCTCGAATACGAAGAGCTGTTAGCCCAGATACGGAAGCGTGACAGGGATGACAGCAGCAGGTCATTGGCACCGCTGAAGCCGGCCCCTGACGCGGTTGTCATTGACTCCTCTCAGATGAGCATTGACGAGGTGGTATCTTTTCTGTTGAAAGCCGTACATGAGAAACAGAAGTAACGGCTCCCCTGCTTCGCGCTTAGAGGTTTCCGCTTTTTTTAAGCAGCAGTTCAGCCCCCTTAAAAGAGAGGATGAGCAGCCCAAACCAGCCAAGAATTAAAAGTATCGCCATATTCCGCTCTTGTTGAAGCTTGTAATCAATAAATCTCTTTGGCGGTAAAATCACTGACCTCACCGGTTGAAATTTTTTCGCTATCCATTTTGTACCAGAAATAGGCTATATAGGCCAGGACCAGCGGCACCGCCAGGGCAATATAGCTCATGGCTGTCAAAGTGTAACGGCTGCTGGACGCATTATATATGGTCAGGCTGCTGTTCAGATCAAAGCTGGATGGATAAAATGCGGTGTTGTTGAATCCTGCTGTCAGAAACAACGCCAGAGCAACCAGGATGGAACCAAAACCTGAAAACCATATGCCGGACCTGCTTGATGCCCGACGGGCAAGAGCTGCCCCCAGGATAACGAAGAGAAGTCCTGCGGCCAACATGGCAAACACTCCCGGCATGGCGAGGAGGTTCTGCAGGTACTTCCCGCTTTCCATAAAAACTTCACCGGTCTCGGGCTTGACTGCAAACCCCTCACCGGTAGCCAAATGGTACAGGAAATAAAGCAGTAAGGGTATGGACCCGATCAGATTTGTTGAGACGGCCTTTCGCAGGCGCTTTTCCATATCTTTTACAAGCTGCAGCCTGAAATCAATATTGTTGAGCAGGTACAAGGCGCCCAGTGTTCTTGAGAGTAAAACAAGAAAAAGCCCAAGCGATACATTAAAAAAACTCAAGACTGCCTCCAGGCCCAACATGGGGTGCTGCCAGAGAACCTGGTTGTAATCGTCAAGCTGGAAGCTGGAGCCGCTGAAAAAGGTGGCCAGGGCGATACCGATTAAAAGAATGCCGATGGTGCCGTTTACAAAGAGAAACAATTCATAGGTGCGGGAGCCCAGGAGATTGCCCGGCTTTTTGCGGAACTCAAAACTGACAGCCTGCAGGACAAAGGTGAAGAGTATCGCAATCCAGACCCAGTAAGCCCCGCCAAAACTGGTGGCGTAAAAAAGTGGAAATGCGGCAAAAAGGGCCCCGCCGAAAAGAACGAGGGTTGTAAAGGTGAGCTCCCATTTGCGCCCCAGGGAATTGATGACAAGGGCTTTTTCCAGGTCGTTCCTGGCCACGTAGCTTAAAAGGGACTGTCCGCCCTGCACAAAGGTCAGAAAAACAAAGAGGGCGCCGATAACCGATACGATGAGCCACCAGAGTTGCTGGAGCTGGGCAAGGGTAAAGTTGTCAAACATGGGTCCCTCCTTTTTATTCCCCTCTCGGGGTTTCCGGTCCGATCTGAATCTGCTTCCACATGATCCTTATCTCTGCAATAAGCAAAACGGTAAAAAGAAACAGGAACAGGAAAAAAGTGGTCTGAACGGTGCCTGTGGTCAAGTTTGAACGGGCCACTGAAACCGGCAGAATGTTCTGGATCGCCCAGGGCTGTCGCCCGACTTCGGCAACCACCCAGCCGGCCTGGCTCGCAATATATCCAAGAAATACAGAAAAAAGACCAAGCAGCAGCAGCCATTTTTTCCGGGAAATGGTGTCCTTGTACGTATGGTACAAAAAGAGCAGAAAAATGATCGGAAACAGGGCGCCAAGCGCCACCATGACATGAAAGCTGTAGAACGTCAGGGCCACAGGCGGCACCGCCTCTTCAGGATTCTGTAAATAGCCGTAGCCCATGTATTTTTCATAATTTTTAAAATTAGCCAGGGCCATTTTTGCCCGTGCTTCATTTTTTTCCTTTTTGGCTATTTTATATTGGCTCAAGAGCTCAACAGCTATTTTTCCCTTTTCGATTTTTTTATCTATACCGGTAATGTTGTGCCGGCTGTTGCCGTAAATAAGATCATTGATACCCGGCACAAAGGAACCCGGTTCGCGGTTTGCCAGGAGGGAGAGCAGGCCGGGGATTTTTATTTCATAGAGAAAGGGGGGGGTGTCGTCACCAGGCATCTTCTCCGGGTTAAGGATTCCTGCAGCAACCAATCCTGCGCCTTCTGCACCGTCATAAAGACCCTCAAAGGCAGCCAGCTTCATGGGCTGGTTTCTGGCATTGGCATAGGCTGCCTCATCACCTGTGATGCCGACAAAAACAGAGGAAAGCAGGCCGAAAACCGAAGCCACCAGGATGGACTTCTTGGCAACGTCCAGATGGCGTCCTTTAAGCAGAAACCATGATGAAACAGCCACGACAAAAAGGGCTGCAACCTGGAAACTGGAACTGGTGGCATGGGTGAACTTGCTGATGGCAACCGGCGACAGCAGGACCTCCCAGAAGTTCTGCATTTCAAAGCGGGCCTTGTCAGGGTTGAACGCCATGCCAACCGGGTATTGCATCCAGGCATTTGCCACAAGAATCCACAGGGCTGAAAGGTTTGAACCCAGGGCCACCATCCAGGTTGCAAAAAGGTGGGTTTTTTTAGAAACCCGTTCCCAGCCGAAGAACATGACGGTATAAAACGCGGCTGCAAGAATAAAGCCTCCAATCCCTCCTGTAATAAGAAGGGTGCCGAGTATATCGCCCATCATCCAGGAGTAATTTGACCAGTTGGTGCCAAATTCAAATACGAGAATAATACCGGTTGCAACTGCAAGAGCAAAGTTGATGCCGAAAAGCATCATCCAGAACCTTGCAATGCGTTTCCATTCTTCGTTGCCGGTCTTGACATAAAATGTTTCAAAAAAAGCAAGGAGCCAGGAAAGCCCCAGGGTAAGGGGCACAAATAGCCAGTGGTACATGGCGGTAAGGGCAAATTGGGCCCTGGACCAGTCGACCATGGTCAGGTTTTGCAACTCGTTCATAACCCATCCTTGTTATTGATATTTTCAAGAGATTGCGTAATATTATCAAGTACGTAAGCAGCTCTTTGGGCATCAGTGTCAAAACGGGAATGAAGAAGATCCGGATAGAGAACCATCTTGAGAAAGCCGAAGATAATGATGAGCTTTATGATAATGATAAGCCAGAGTGTCCGCCCGGTCTGCATGGAGCGAAAAGCATGCCAATAGAATGAAGCTATTTTAGCACCAGCCTTCACGGAAGCGTTCCCTCTTTGTTGAAAATTGACAAGAGTCTCAGGGGGTGAAATCTTTACCAGACCGCGCGCAGCTTATGATCCTTGCGGATACGATCCACTTCCCGCTCCAGTTCCACGCGCCACTCGGCATGAATGCGGGCAGCAGAGGGAGCTATGAGCTCGGGCAGGCCGTAAACCAGCCGGTCTGAGGCGCTGGAGGCCTCGATAACCGCTTCAATGGAGCGGGCCCCGAATTTATAGCGGGCCAGCAAGAGCCGCAGCAGCAGGCCCGAAGTTTTGCGGGCTGCCTTTTTCCAGTGTGTATCCATCTGATGGGCAACAATAAAGGCCCTTTTCAGCAGGATACGGTGCAAATCCTGGAGCTGCTCCTCAGTGGCTGATTCCTGCAGCAGTTCGTTATCTATTCCAATGCCGTCAATATCTAAAACAACACGAAGCCGGCTCATGAAATCCGGAATTTTCAGGGTTTTGACAAGTCCTGCCGCCTGGGGGTCTTTCTGGCTCAAAAGCGCTTCCATTCCGGCCCAACTGGACTTGACCCCGCCCGCAAAAACGAATATGGCCCGCCCGATATAATAGGGCGTGCCGTGCACATAGGTGACGCCGTCCTGCATGGAGGGCAGGAAATAGCGCAGGTAACCGAACTCATGGTTGCCATAGCGGCAGTCGAATTCATCCCAGAAGACAATGGGGACCTTGCTTCTGGCTACCGAAGCCCGGATGGGTTCTATGGCTGAGTTTATTTCCTCGGGCCCGTCAAACTGGGTCATGTTGAACTCGAAAAAGTCAAAAGGATTAGTATCAAACTTATTGGAAATGACACGGGCAACCTCTTTGACGGAAAAGGATTTCCCTGAGCCTGGCGGCCCAAAAACCCCTATGCAGAGGGGCCGCTGGAAAGTCTCCTTGGATACATAACTGCCCATAACGTTCTGCAGGGTAATGACCGGGTCCAGCTCAGCCGGGTCGGTGGTGCGAAGATTGCCGACACGGAAAAGGCGGAATTCTTCAAAGCCTTTCTGCCAACTGACCTCCTCCTTTAAATGGTGCAGGACATCGAGGATGACCGGTACGGGACCGGGATTAATATCAATCAAAGTTGTGCCGGGCCCAATCGAGATCGGGAGTTTTTGCGGGAAAAAAGAACGCAGGGCCTTTTTCTTGTCCTCGTTCCATATTTGGCTGGCCACAAGCTCAAGACTTTTAACAAAACCGGCTGAAGTATCGGGCAACTCTATAAAGCCGGGATCAATGGCGGCTTCAATATAGGAACAGGGCACCCCGCCGGGGAATAGCGAAGAAAAGTCCAGGTCAGGGAATTCAAGGCTGTCGCTGAAATAATAGCCGTTGTCATACAAAAGCTGCCAGTTATCAAGAACCCGTCTGGAAAAGTCATAAAAATAGCTGCGGCAGAAATCACGGCAACCGGTTTCCAGGAAATCCATGGCCAGCATGGAGGTTACCAGGGTATCATGGCAGGGGACAGAGCCTTTCAGGCGCGGATCACTTTTTTGAGGCAGGCAACCTTCCTGGTATCTGAAAAAAACACCGTTCGGTCCACCATATAAAATACCGTAGGGAAACATTTCCACCACAATATGACATTTAAAACGTGCGGTTTTGTCATCCCAGAGGCCGATCTCTTCAGTGCGCAGGGCGCGCAGGGACATGGCCACGATGGTTTCCCAGGTGACGGAACTGTCCATTTCCATCCTGGTGGTTTCCAGGTCGGACAGGCGGCAGAAAAGGAAGAAGCGGCTGCTGAACTCTTCCGCCCATTCCTGCCAGTGGGCTAAGCCGATGCCCATACCTATGACCCAGCTGTCAGGGTTGAGGGATTTGATACGGGAAGCCACCTGAGGTGGCCAGCCGCCATCATCAATAAGCATTATGCCGTTATTGTTGCTGAGTGTCTCACGGTTTGAATCATCAATGGTGAGCACTTCAGATTCTTTTCTCCTGCCTTCTGGCGGGAGTATCTGGTGCACCATGAACCAGCCATGATTTTGTTGATTTGTAGCAGGGTCCTTTTTGCGAAAAATCTGGTATAACTCTTTTGGTTCGCCGTATGTCAGGGTGCGGACCCTTGGGGTCAGACCGGCCGAGGCAAGATAGGAAGCGAGCCAGGTCAAACACTCCTCCAGGCGCCCGCTTTCAACGCTGACCTTGCCGGCCAGCAGTTCTATGAAGTCACCGGGATTATAGCCATAGGCAGGCAGGCTGCCCTCTGAGAGCAGGCTGACCTCCTTGATCGGCAGATTGTTGACTTTAACATCGGATCCGAGGAGGAGTATGTTTGGCTGTTTCTCTTCTGTGAGCCTCATGTTTTCACCCTGAGCAATGAGTCAAAACATTTTCTGCGCTATGAGATTTGTTCCATTCATGCAGCAGAAAATGCGGAAGGGGCGGTTAAGAGCCGTGTTTTGAAAGATAGTCAGCCACACCTTCAGGGGTCGGTTCCATGGTGTCATCTCCCGGGCGCCAGTTGGCGGGGCAGACATCACCATGCTCTTCATAAAACTGCAGGGCGTCTATAACCCGCAGGGCTTCGTCGACATTCCTGCCAAGGGGCAGGTCATTTACCAGTTCGTGGCGGACAATTCCTTCCTTGTCAACCAGGTAAAGTCCCCGGAGAGAGACTCCGTCTTCAAGCAGTACCCCATAATCCCCGGAGATTGATTTTGAGATATCAGAGACCAGGGGGAACTGCACCGGGCCGATGCCCCCCTGGTTAACGGGTGTGTTTTTCCAGGCCAGATGGGTGTAAATTGAGTCAACAGAAACACCCAGCACTACACAGTTTTTTGCCTTGAAATCATCCAGCTGCCTGTTGAAGGCCAGAATCTCCGAGGGGCAGACAAAGGTGAAATCCAGGGGATAAAAGAAAACGAGTACATATTTGCCCCGATAGGATGAAAGGGAAATGGTTTCAAAGCTGTTATCGGGCATGACAGCTTGAGCCTCAAACACAGGAGCCTGCTTGGTAACCAGACACATAACGGTACCTCCCTAGATATATTGGTTTAGGGTGTAATAAATCTTACTCATAGTTTCTTTTTTTCTCGACATTTTTTGTGGGTTACTGCTTTCAGGTCAGTATGGCCATTATAAGGTCAGCGGTAAGGGCCATGTCGGAAAGTTTTATGGTTTCACGGGTGGAATGCACCTTGTCCATGCCGGTGGAAAGGATGGCACACTGGAGGGAGTAACTGTTGAAAATGTTGGCATCGCTCCCTCCGCCGGCAAAAACGTAGTCAAGCTCAGCACCTAGATAGGCGGCGGCAGCCTCTACCCTTTTGATGACGGCTGAGTCCCTGTCCAGCTTCATGACAGGGTAATCGTCGATTATTTTAAACTCAAGAGAGGGTTTTCCGGCGACATTTCCATCAGGGTCAGACCAGTTGTCTACTTCATCCTGGAAGGTGGACCTGATATGATCGGTATGCTCGTGGAGCAATTTTACAGTATGGCTTCTAACTTCTCCATGCACCAGGGCGGATTCAGGGATAATATTGCTTGCCGTTCCTCCTTTAATCACCCCGATATTGGCAGTGCTTTCCGAGTCAAGCCTGCCAAGCTTGAGACGGGCAATAGCCTTGGCGGCCAGTTGAATGGCACTTATGCCCTTTTCAGGACTGAGGCCGGCATGGGCAGCTAGACCCGTAACTTCAACGGTGATGCGGAATGCAGCAGGTGCTCCGATAACAACCCTGTTAATACCGGAAGAATCGAGGGCATAGCCGATTTTCGCTTTAATTGAAGAAGGGTCAAGGGCCTTCACCCCCAACAGCCCCACCTCTTCACAGGTGGTAAAAATATACTCAACAGGGCCATGTGGAATATTTTTTTCCTGCAGGGTGCGCATGACTTCAATGAGTGCCGCAATACCTGCCTTGTCATCGCTGCCAAGCACTGTCTCTCCGGCAGAGCTAAAAACCTCTCCTTCCCGCTTGACCTTCACTCCTATTGCAGGAAGGACCGTATCCATGTGGCAGTTGAAAAAAACAGGCTCCTTTTCCAGTCCGCTTTCAGGGAAACGGACAAAAAGGTTGCCACAGTCAGACCCAGTCCGGCTTGCCGAGTCATCCTCGAACACTTCCGCGCCCATTTCAGTAAAGAGGTTTTTCAGATACGCAGCGACCCTGCCCTCCTGTTTCGAGGGACTGTCGATCTCACAGAGGGTGGTAAAAACAGAAGCAAGTCGTTCATGGTTGATAGGCATGATAGTACCGAAATGGTGTAATTGATCGAAGTTTATGAAAGCCCGGTTTCTATTAAACCGGGAAGCACTTTATTCGCATCCCGGAAACACAGTATGGCAAAAACGTTGCAATCCTTCAAGCACACAGTCTCTCTTGAATTCATTTGCGTATGAGTCTGTGCGTGAAATTTCAACCTGAATCCAGGGCATTTCAGCTCCATGTGACCGGGTAATATAGCCTCCACGGAAAGGCGTATTTATTGCCACCTTTTCCTTGAAAACTTCGGAAAAACAGTGAGCCAGGCCCTTGATCCACTCCTCCGGGCAGGTTCCGTCAGCATTGCTGACACAGACCAGGGGCCTTTCCTGGCCGGGATCAGGTCCAACCGGCGGTCCAATGGCTGACATGGTATGGCAGTCAATGCCCAGCCTGATGGCTTTGTTGCCGGCGCCGCCGCTCAGTTTTTCATGGTAGGGGAAGTAATAGCGGGCAAGCAGGTTCCGGATAAGCGCATCATCGGGGAAATTGCTGTAAACCGGGACATTCCAGCATGTATGGCTTTTTATGACTCCATCACCGCCAATGTCATGTGGCGGACGGTTGAGATCGATCAGCGCCCTGGCAATGTCTGACGTTATAAAGGCTTTGCTGTTTTCTTTCAGACTGTAATAAATTGCTTTGGCACCTACGTCTCTGTCAGCAAGTATATCGTCCCTGCTTAACAGGCATATACCTTCGACTTCAGGCGGTACCTGCTTACCGGCATGGGGCACAGAAATGAGCAGCGGCAGTTTCATTTCAAGGGGCCTCCTGCAGACCCGTCTCGCCTGGGATCCGCAACCCCGATCAATTCATTTTTTTCATGCACCACGAGCTGAATGCATCCCAGGTAAAAAGAATAGGAGTTGCGAAGATCAACTGAAAAGCCATGTTTTTTGAGTAAAACAGGGATGTCGTCGCGCATCCTTGAGGCTTCAATGGAAACCCTTCCCTTGATAGAACAATGAAGCCGGGGTGAGGCCACGGCATCATATGGGGATTGATATCGCAGGCGCATCAGGACCTGGAGAATGGCCGAGGTGATGCGTTCGCTGCCCGGGGAGCCAATGGCAAGCCAAGGTTTCCTGCCTCTGAATACGATTGTAGGAGCTACGCTGGCCCAGGGCACTGCAGCAGGACGCAGATAGTTGGGGTGGGTTATATCCTTGAATTCAAAGGCGCTCATGTAGTTATTGTATAAAAAGCCGAGTTCCGGTGTGGCGCTGAATGAACCGTAAACGCGCTCAATTGACTGGGTGAGGGACACAACATTTCCATGGCGGTCCATGGCTGAGAGATGGGTCGTATCTCCATGTTCCTGCAGGCGTGATCTGATCTGCTGCGCCACTTTTTCGGCATATTCTTCCTTGAGCATTCTTTTGCTCCGGATCTGGGGATAGAAGTTGGGGTCGTAGGGCCTGTCGCTGCGATCAAGGTTAGCCTGCCTGATTATTTCTGAGAGAAGGAGAGCACCTGCCGGCGTATCTGGATTAATTTTTTCTGCTGAAAACTTGCCAGCCACGTTGAGCATTTCCACAAGGCTTCTGCCGGCTCCGGGCTCCCCGAATGTGTGAACACGGTTACCCTGGAAGCGGCAGGAAAGAGGCTTTCTCTCAATGGGCCATGGAATCTGGGCCAGATCGTCATTCCTGATAAGGCCATCGTTTTTTTCCATATCATCATGGATCAGTCGCGCTATTTCGCCATGATAGAAATCCTCAACGCCATATCCAGCTATTCTGGCAAGAGTCTGGGCCAGCACCGGTTGTTTGAAGATGGCCCCTACCTTGTAAGACCTGCCGTTTTTGAGAAAAAATTTCCCCGCTGTACCTGCTTTCAGGTGTTCAATCTCCCTCTGCGTCAGGGCATGCTGTAGTTCAGTAACCTTGTATCCTTTTTCTGCAAGGGCAATTGCAGGCTTAAGAATCTGTTTCAGGTCCATGGTGCCGTAATGCTGAAGAAGATAGGCAAGCACTGCAGGTGTGCTGGGAACAGTTGCTGCCCGATAGCCGCGCAACCGCTCTTTTTTTTCAAGCTCTCCCGGTGAGACGCGATGCGGGGCCCGGGAGGAACCGTCAAAGGCGATAGTCTTGCCGCCATCAGCGTTATAGTACAGAGCCATGGTCTGTCCGCCCAAGCCGGAGGCAGCAGGCTCACAGACCCCTAAGGCAAAGGCGGCTGTTACTGCAGCATCCATGGCGTTCCCCCCTTGTGCCAGGATAGCCTGAGCCGCCTCGGTCGCTTTGAAATGGGCTGTTGCAACCATCCCATCGGGCGAGGCAGCAATGCGCTGTATCCATGGAGCCCTCTGCCGGCTCAACTCAAGGTCGGCAGTATCAAACTCAACCTTTTTTCTAGGCATTTTTTTTATCCTCCAGTTTGCTGGCTAAAAACTGGGAAAGCAGGAGTGTTCTCTGAATCAGGCTGACCCGTTCAATGCACTCTCTGGAGGTATAGAGATCCTTGGCACAGGGGCCCATACCACAGAGCACCGGCGTGCCCTGCTTGACCAGGCCGCCAGCTGAGGGCAATACTGAGGACTCAAGTAGGAATGGAATATCCCTCTGGCTGGCGATATTCTGCAGAGAACTGATCAGGTCGTTGCCAGCCTTTTTGGTTTTCATGGGAGGGCGGTTTGAAACACATTCAAGGGACCATTTTATTTTGTTCTTGCCAAGGATGTCCTTCATTTCTTCTTCCAGCCGGTCGCCAGCCTTAATCGTTGCAAAGGATGAAAGCAGAGTGATCCTGGCTCTGTGGGGCAGCAACATGGGATAGGTGTCGGTTTCGATATTTACAGCGGAAAGAGCAATTTTTTCGCGGCGGTTTGACAGGTTAGCAAATTCTTCAATTTTTTTGGCTACCCAGAGGAGTACTTCAGGATGCGACCCCCCCTTTCCAAGCCGCTGGGGAAACCCTTCAGCCAGGAGAAAGTATTTGCGCATGCCCCTTCGGTCAGTAATGACCCGGCCGCCAGGGTTTCCGGGTCGCAAAACAATGACCTCGGAAGCAATATCTGATGTTTTTTTTATTATGTCACTACTGTAACGGCAGTCAAGTCCTTCATCACCATACAGGAGAATTCCCAGGGGCAGATGGCGTAATTTCCTGATTGAGCGCAGGGCTTTTAGGCTGAACTCCAGCATGGTTAAAGGCCCCCAGACACCACCGATCCCCTCGCCATAAATCCACTCGGGATCGCGCTTGTATCTCTGGCCTTGTTCGTGAAGACCGAAAGGGGCATCTATCTGGCAGATCAACAACAGGCCACCCTTAAGACCTTTTCCGGTTTCCCATGTCCAGGCAACTTTATCGTTGGTCAGTTCGGGGACAGGTTTTAAGAGGAGATCCTCAAATAGTTTTTGCAGGTCTTTGATTACAAGGGTGCGTCCAACCATGTCCGATGTTCTGCTGGTATGAGCGGCCCATTTTCCCAACCTGGTTTCAAGCTGGTCCCTGTGTCGGGTGATGAAGTTGAATACAAGAGATGATGGGTCTTTATCAGTGCTTTTGAGTTCCGGCGGGGAAGGAGTGCCGAAATAGCGGGAACTTGCCACTTCCACCAGCCTGTTCACCAGGGCAGGAAAATCCATGCCCATGGCTTCGGCGGCAGCAACATATGAGCCATGCTCCCCCATGCTCGGCAGGCTGTTTATTTCCAATATATAGAAGTTTCCCTTGTCGTCAAGGCGCATGTCAACCCGGGCGCAGTCAAAACAACCAAGGGAATTGAATGCTTTGACCGCAATTCCCTGGGCTTTTAAGGTCAATCTCTGATCCAGAGGTGCCGGGCAAATGACTTCAATCTCCCGCCCAGATTTTCTTGTTTTGTCTTCATAGGTGTAAATATCAGGCCCGCTTTTCCCAAAGGAGAGTTCCGCAGGCGCAAAAGCCTCGGGAGGGCTGTTGCCCAGAATGCCTACATTAATCTCACGGCCTGCAATATATTGCTCTGCCAAAACCGGCTGCTGGAATTTTTCGAAGATAATTCCTGCCGCCTCCCGCAGTTCCTTTTCTGAATAAGCTACCTTGATACCGAAGGAAACAGCCTCGTTTTTCGGTTTAACGATAAGGGGAAACATAAGGTCAGGTATGCTGAAGTCCGGGTTGTCGAGCACTGCAAAGTCCGGCGTGGGTAAACCGTTCTGCCGGAAGATCATCTTGGCAACAACCTTGTCCAGTGCCAATGAGTGGGCCAGAGGGCCTGAGCCGATGTACGGGATACCTATCATTTCAAGAATGCCAGGGACATGCGTATAGCGGGCTTGTCCCTGGATACCGTAAGAAAGATTAAATACCATGCCTGGGCGTTCGCCTTTCAGCACCCGGGGCATGAAGTCTTCAAGGTTGTCAATGAGGTCCTTGTCTCCTTCAAGGGCGGTTACCTGGTGCCCTCCTTTTTTCAGGGCATCAGTTATTCTTTTGATTGATTTCTGGCCATACTTTTCCCTATTGGGCATACCGAAAAGATTAATAACTTTGTTGCTAATACGGTTGTATACAATTGCTATCTTCATGTAAGCACCCTTATCTGTGAGAAAACTATGAAGTTGACTTTCAGCTGTTAATTCTGCCTCGATGAGGTTGTATTTAGACCATTTGGTCGATTTTACAAAAGCAATTTTGTTTATATTTTACATTAAAATATAAATTTTCTCGATAATTAACCAAGAGGACACCTGCCTGAATTGACAAGAGCAGAAAAAAGAGGGAAGGCTCATATAATATTTTGTAAAGGAATTTTGGCAGCAGCTTGTAAACACATGAAAGGAAAGATTACTTCTTTGACCAGCCGTTTTGCCGGCGCCAGCGCATCAGACGTATCCTGCCTGTGCTGGCACTGCTGATAACTGCAGCATATGGATCACCTTTCACCTTTTGAGGATTATTACGGGCTGGGTGATACATAATAATAGAGCCGTTGTCGCTGCTGGTCCCGTCGGGCTGCCACTTTATGTAGTTCGGACCTCCGAATATGAGACCGTTTTTGCCGGCGAGCGTTGTGCCGGCAGGGGTTTTGGTAGGGCCTCCTTCAGGGTACGGTGGGGCTGAGATGCAGTCGTAAAACTGCACTTCCTCTCTAAAGAGAACCGCCTTAATGATATCGCCGGCAGCCTCGTTGTTGCAATCCTTGTCAGAGTCCGTGTCAAGGCAGATAAGGTAACCGTCCCTGCCTCCCAGGGTAAAATCAACCAGGACATCCCGGTTCCTGTTAACCGCCTCGGAACGGGCCCAGTTAAGATCCGTCAGGATGGCAAATGCTGCTCCTTTCACTTTTGCCGTCGGGTTGCTATACATGTATACAACGCCTGTGGCCAGGATGCAGACAATAGCCATGACAACCGAAAGCTCTATCAGGGTGAACCCCTGGACCGGTCTCTTTTGAAACGGTAACGGGTAAAGAAACATGTTAGCCATAATGCAATATCAATAAAATTGGGCCTGATGGTGCTGAACCAGGAAGATGCCGACATTGTGCAGCAAGATTGATTGTTTTCTAGGTGTATTAATTGCCGGGAGACGATATCTCAGTCAACACCAATTAAATGATAGGGGAATACTAGGGCGGGAAGAATCAGCTGTGTCAGCAAGGTGTTGTCTTTACAAAACCTGTAAATGATAAATATTCACACACCGGCAAGAAAGTAAAAATAACGAGCGCCGTGAAGCATCAGTGATAAAAACATCACTTTGCCTGAGAACTTGACTAATGGATAAATAAATAATAAATAAAAATCATCCTGATTCCTATTAATTAGCCTCTTATAACTCCAGATAGCCGTACTAGGGGGTTCTGAAATATTTTGCTTAGTGCATGTAGCCTGAGGAAAGGAAAGAAATTTAGTGAAAAATCCAAAAGGAGGGACAAATGAGCGCAAAGTATGAAATCAAGAAAGCAAAGAATGGGAAAATTTTTTTCAACCTCAAAGCTTCCAACGGACAGATCATTTTGACCAGCCAGATGTACAAGGATAAGGGGGGCGCGAAAAACGGTATAGCATCGGTGCAGAAGAATTCTTCCAACAATGACCTTTATGAGACAAAAGAGAGCGCCGGCGGCAAAAGCTCATTTGTCCTTAAGGCCAAAAATAAGCAGGTGATCGGCAACAGCCAGTCCTACGCAACAGCTTCATCAATGGCCAACGGCATCGCGTCCGTGAAAAAAAATGGAGCAACAACAGTGATAGATGATTCGACGGCATAGCCTCCTGCCCATCATTTTTGAAAGAAAGAAGGCAGATCTTGCCTAGATACAATAGAAACTTGCTTCCAGTGCCGTTTTTTTAATAAAGTGGCAGAGAGAGACTTCCACACTCTCTGCTGCTTTATAGTATATCCCATGATTTTATTGTCTCGCTGACTGATGCTATTGTCCTTACATGTCCCGGACTTGTACTAAAACCTCCTGCTCCATAATATAAAACGTGAAAAGATGTTTTCATAAAGGCGTTTGGGCGGCCCCTCCCGAGGCAGTTTTCAATGTCAGTATTTTTATAAATTTCGCTACGCATAAAACTATAGTAAATGTACTTTAAAGTCAGGCCAATAAATAACTTTTTAATGGCATGCTGACGTTCCATTTGTAAAAAGGTGTTTCCTGGTTCACAGACTTAGGAAGTTCACATAACTGAATAGCATGAGACCAAAAGTCAATATTCGGGGTAAGGCACCGCAGGATTTCCGTTGCGTTTCGGCATAACTATATATAGCGCAACTGTGTTTTCACCACACAAATATTTACAATAAAACCAACAACATTCTAAGTGACTATAATCTGGCAAAATATATCCACTGGCAATGTGAACTTAAATAAAAACCCCCGCCCGATCTGGGCAGGGTTAAATATCCGTCTTAATCCACCAGCTTAGCTGGTGGGTCCCAGCTATGCTATGCGGATAAGTTGTTGATAAATAAAGTGAAGTCCAAATATTAAAGTAATATATTGTTTTAAATCTTTATTACGTTCATTTTGCTTGCCCTGTCAATCGTCAGCAGTTTTGTATGCTGACAAAACGAA
>JAHEID010000141.1 GCA_024639555.1 Deltaproteobacteria bacterium | reverse complement strand
AGATTATAGACAATACAGCCCCAACCTCTAAGGTAAAATATAAGAGAATGAAAAAGATCGTTGAAGACTATTTCTATAAATTTGATGTGCGGTAGTTAACTTTGAAGACAAGTTTGGATAATCTAGAAAACACTATGCTGGATATAAAGCAGAGTGTTGTCACAAGATTTCTTTTAAAGAATAATTTCCCTCCGGGAATTATTAACCTAAACAAAATACAAAAGAATATGACCTGTGAAGAGTATTCCAGGTATGTTCATGCACTACATTCTGAACAAACTTCTAATTTTACAAGCTATTACAAGACAAAAAAGTTTTATATGAAAGTTAAAAGCTTTTTTCAGAAGAAATATTAATTTTGTTTACAATCCCCAATTTATGATCAAAAGATTTTTCTTTGTAATAGTTTTTATATTCTTTTTACCAACTCTAACATTTGCTTGACACTACCAATGGAGTCTTATCAACAAAACAGACTTCTTGAACCCTCCCCCATCCATCCTGGAAAAACCATCCCGACCAGCAACCGTGAATCGAGAGTTGGCATGCATGAAGACCATGCTCAACAGGGCTTGTTCGGAGTGGTTATTAAGTCAACATTGCTTGCCACAATATTGAGTCGAAAATGAAGAATTAACAGTTAAGGTATGCACTGGCAATGGTAAGTCTTTGAGGTGGGGCTGCTACTTGTGGTTCATAGCAGATCTTTACAGTTTCTCTTTCTGCAAGTAAAACAAAAAGCA
Source organism: Deltaproteobacteria bacterium (assembly GCA_024639555.1). Classification (GTDB taxonomy): domain Bacteria; phylum Desulfobacterota; class Desulfobulbia; order Desulfobulbales; family BM004; genus BM004. The sequence goes on along the minus strand of JAHEID010000141.1, from coordinate 5,091 downwards.
ATATATTTATAAAAATTACTTTTAAATATTTTTTTATCATAGGAATTTCCAACTAAAATAATACAGTTATCTATAGAGAGTCGAATTAATTTTATAAAACAAAAAAATCTCCAAAAAGAGAAAACCATAAGTAACGAAGGTGTATTAAGTTAATTTGAGCCAGATGACCTCAATCTAACTCATATACTTCAGCCCAGTTTTCCTTTTCCTCCCAAGACGGTTGCTCCTTTTTTTTGAAAAGGTGATTGCCAATTACGAGGCAGTCCATCTCTGTCCGCATGAAACAGCGGTAGGCGTCTTCCGGGGTACACACGATGGGTTCGCCACGTACATTGAAGCTCGTGTTCACTAAAAGTCCATAACCAGTCTTCTGCTTGAAGGTATTTATCAGGTGCCAGTACCTGCTGTTGGTTTCCCTGGCAACCGTCTGGATTCGCGCCGAATAGTCAATATGAGTAACTGCCGGGATATCGGAACGCAGGTGGTAAAGGCGCTGGAAAACATTTTCCGGGGAGGGTGAACCAGGTTTTTCGTCTAGGGGTGGATTGCACCTCTTCTCTTGGACCGGGGCAACGAGGAGCATGTAAGGGGACGGCCCCTGCAGATCAAAGTAATCGTTGACGTCTTCAACCAGTACAGAAGGGGCAAAGGGCCTGAAGCCTTCCCGGTACTTTATTTTCAGGTTCAGCTTTTTCTGCATCTCCGGGTGCCTGGGATCGCCGAGAATAGACCTGTTGCCCAATGCTCTGGGGCCGTATTCCATCCGGCCTTGGAACCAGCCGACAATCTGACCGCTTGCCAGGATATCTGCCACCGTGCCGGTTAATTCTTCAAAATCGCTGAAACAGATATTCGGCGCTTCGTACTTTCGGCAGAGCCTGGCAACATCCTGATCGGAAAACTGGGGCCCAAGATAAGCGCCGTGCATATGGTCTGTACCGTCTCCGGTGGCCCTTTTTCTTTTGTGGTCCGTCCCAGTGTAATGAACAGCCAAGGCCGCACCTACGGCGCCACCGGCATCGCCAGCAGCAGGCTGGATCCAGAGATCATCGACAATGCCGGATTTCAATAATTTGCCGTTGGCGACACAGTTCAGCGCCACGCCACCGGCCATGACAAGGCTGGAGGTGCCGGCCAGGTTTACCGCTGTAGAAGCAAGCCGGAGGATGATTTCCTCGGTAACCTGCTGGATTGCCAGGGCCATGTCCATATAGGGCTGAGTAAGCTCGCTTTCCGGCGCTCTTCTGGGAAGCTGAAACAGTATCTTCCACTTCTCATCGTCACACATGCGTAGGCCGGTGGCGTAATCGAAATACTCCATGTTCAGGAGGATGGAGCCGTCCCGGCGCAGATCGACCAGGTGCGCAAGAATATGTTCCTTGAATTTTGTAACCCTGTCCTTGTTCTGGTACCCGCCATAGGGGGCGAGGCCCATCAGCTTGTATTCACCGCTGTTCACCTTGAAGCCGCAGTAGTTGGTAAAGGCGGAATACAATAGGCCGACTGAGTGAGGAAACGGTAACTCCTTCAGTATGGTGATGTCGTTGCCCTCACCGGAACAGATGGTTGTTGTGGCCCACTCACCGACGCCGTCTATGGTAAGTATCGCCGCCTTTTCAAAGGGCGAGGGATAGAATGCACTTGCCGCATGGGAGAGGTGGTGTTCCGGGAAATAAAGAGGGGGCCTTGCAGCTGAGTTGTCCTGCGAAAGGTTGTCCAACTCGTCCCAGAGCATCTGCTTCATGAACAGCTTTTCCTTGATCCAGACTGGGACAGAGGCAAGAAAACTTTTCAGCCCTTTTGGTGCAAAGGCGTGGTAGGTCTCCAGGAGCCGTTCAAACTTGATATAGGGTTTATCGTAAAAGGCTATGGCAGAGAGGTCCCTTACGCAAAGATCAGCCTCAGAGAGGACGTACCGGATGGCGTTCACCGGAAAGGACTGATCGTGCTTTTTACGGGTGAAGCGCTCCTCGTGTGCTGCGGCAATTATATCGCCGTTGATCAGAAGAGCCGCCGCAGAATCATGGTAGTATGCCGAGATGCCAAGGACTTTTTCAGACATAAGAGGTACGGGCACCCTAGAATAATGTATAGATAAAGGGGGCAATAGCACTGCCGCTGGTCAGCACTATCAAAATGCCAAAGAGCAGAAGGGTGAGAATAATCGGAAGAAGCCAGAATTTTTTCCTGACATTTAAAAATCCCCAGAGATCCTTTAAAAATTCCATTTCAACCATCAATAAGGCTTTTTCAGGTCTTCCTGCACGTATTGATGTTTACGCTCAACCAGGACTGAGTCATCCCCCTTGCGCCATGCTCTGCACCGCATGGGATCAGCGCCAAGAACCTTTCTGACAAGTCCCACAGGGGTGACGATGAGAAAGAAAACAACCGTCAGAAGAATTTTTGAGACAATTGATCCCAAAAAATGCGATAGGCCAAACCAGAACCGGGCCAGGGGGCTGAAGGCCGCAGGCCAGGTCATGACAAGGACCAGCACTGCCATTGTTGCCATAATCAACCAGCCAGGGTGTTTAACATACTGAACAATGAGCAGGATAAGGACCATTGCAAGCCCGGTATCCTTTGCCTGGGCTATTTTACCGTTTTTGAGTGTCATATTTTGTGCCTCATAGGGGTCTGATAATCGAGGCTTGAGTGGAGCCGCTGCTGTTGTAAAAAATCTCAATATAATCGAACACGGCCATTTGTGCTTCACTCCTTGTCCGGTAACGATGGCCATAGATGAGTCCCACTTTCAACGTATGATAAAAGCTCTCCATTACCGTTATCGTAACAATTTCCCTTGCCGCTCATCGAGCAGATGAAACCATTCTTTGAGAGCAGGGCCTGGTATGGCCATTGGCTCCTCCTGTGGTTACCGGTTTGTAACCGACAGCGGCCATTTACACAAAGTTTTTTACAGGCTCGTTTTTTAGCTTTCTTTAAGCAGATTATTCTTCAAATTCCATTTGGTAGAGTAAAGTAATAATGTCAACGCTATTAATGAGTTGCTTCCTGGTATACTCGTAAAGTTCTTTTTCTGACGGAAGCAAATTTTTATTAGTAATGTTTTTCATCTCTTCGCCATGAAGCAGATCGAAAACAACTTCCCGCGCATTTCCAATCACAGTCCTGCCTTGATCGATAAAAAACCGATTTAAATATTTCTCTGGCAAGCCAGCTTGGCCAGTCATTATCATGTTGGAACCTTGAGCTGACATCATCAAGGCATTATTGGCTTCCAGCTGTATAACTAATAGGTTGTGAGCGATCTCCGAGTTTTGCAAAAGATTAGATTCGAAAATATATGGTGAGTAAGCAGCCTTAAGCATTAACTGGCCGAGCTTGTGAGTCTCGAGCATCATTTTGTTTTCGTCTTCCTTATCCTGCACGTGCTTTTCAACCATCTCGGGACCTTTCAACGCCCTTTCGACAAACGATTTACCTAAATCTATTGTTTCTTTTCCATAATTAATAGGATTTTGTGCAATGCTGGTTTTAATATCCATATCAGCCGAGATAATCATGCTTGATCCATCGGCAATCATATTCAGACCGTAGTTCATTAGCGTATGAGCGGAATGATAATCCTTGTTTTTATCAAAATCTGCCCTGAGTTCGGCACTAAAAATAATTATCAGGCTGAATGCCAAAAATGTTGTAAGAGTTATCGATCTGATAAACATGAGTTTACTCCTGTAACATAATTAATAAGTTATAAATCCAGAAATGGCCATTAACAGACTTTATATACTAACTTCGAAAGTTTCGATGCACAAATTTATTTTATTGGGTTGGGTTATAATATAGTAAAAGTGCTAGGCTGCAACTATGAATGTGTTGAGATATACAACAGTAGGTATTATTTGCCATAATGTTGAATCTGAGATGAATAATTACCATCTAAGATATACACTGGCAATCTTGATACTTCAGGAATCATTCACGACTGTAAAGAGATAGCAGAAACCTTTAATCCAACAACAACATTAAGAATGGTAAAAATTTGATACATCTTGAACCTGAATCACCAGGATTGGAATTACATGCAATTTCTTCAGCATTGGTAAATCCGTCTCCATCAGAATCTTCATCACCATCCAATATACCGTTGCTGTTTGAATCGGTCAGAAGCGGATTGGTAAGAGTGCTGTATACCTCAATTCCGTCATACAGGCCATCATTGTCAGTATCAGGATCAAGTGAATCAGTCTTATATTGATCTTCTTTAACATCTAATAGACCGTCATTATCATCATCAAAGTCATTGCAGTCAGCTGTATTGTCGTTATCTGTATCGGTATCCGGAGTGCCGCAACCACACTGCCCCGGGTCAATTTTGTTTGGATCATTTGGACAAAGAGGTGTGTACAGGTAAATTTCGCTGTTGTTCCCTTCGCCGCCCGTCCAGACAACGATATTGTCTTTAATAGCTGGCTGGATATCCTTGATGTCGTTATTAGTAAGAAAGCCGCCGTGCTTGTTCTGGCGGTCCATCAACAGGATTTCTCTGTCGCGGCCGGTAGTCTCAGTTATTATGGCGGAAACTAAAAAGTCACCATCGCTCTGGGGATCGACCAGTACAGCCGGACTATCTGTTTGTATGTATGCTGTGCCTGCGGTCAGGTCTTCAACATAATATTCTGCATTGAATTCCAGGTCTTCGTCATCTGGGATGTAGTGGCGATAATAGTTATTAGTTGTCAGGTCATAAACGTAGTTACGTATATTTGAGTTTGACTCCGGCCCCCATGAGTCAGCTATCGGATCATAAACGTAGTTGGGCATGTCTCCAGAGGTATTCTGTACCCATTGGATGCGGTTTCCATCAAACCTGAAGGCATAGTCGTCATGTTCGTTGTTGGGGTCGATCTGATTGGATATGTTTTCATAGGAGCCATAGGCAGCGTTATAAAGCATTATGTCGCCGGGTCCATACATCATCCCATCAACACCTTCACTATGAGCAACACCTTCACTATGAGAGACCCAGACAACCACGCCATCGACAATCTTCGGATCGTGGTCATACTGGGAATTACATGTTCCTGTACCCGCATCAGTACAGCACGGATATGGATCAGCACT
>JAHEID010000140.1 GCA_024639555.1 Deltaproteobacteria bacterium | reverse complement strand
GTCCCCTGCGATACGTCCCATTGTAAACGTTGCGGAGTCTGCTAAATGATAACTTCCAGTTCTCAAAAAACTAAAATTGACTCTCTGAGACCATTCCGGCTGGTAAAATTCTTCTCATTCACCGGCCTTGGACTCGTGCTTATCACAACCATGGTCCTCTCATGGGTTATATCCAACTATGCCAAAAAGGTCATGCTCGCACGTAGCGAGTCTTACTCGCTCCTTCTTGCTGAGCATGTAAACAGGCAGGTTTTTTTACAGTTTGTCTTACCTACTGCTCTGCGTTACGGTGAAATTGCTCTCCGGAATCCAACACAATTTAAAAGACTTGACACGGTTGTCCGTAATACCACCGAAGGACTAAAGGTCGACTCGGTAACCATTTTCGACTCAAAGGAAAATATAATTTCCTACAGTACTATTTCTGAAGAGGTGGGAGTTCGTAATACAGGCGGCAAGGAATACGATAGAGCGCTCAATGGATTTAACAGTTCACACCTCATGTCTACCGCCTCTCTTTTGAACCTGCTGCCCGGCTCGGAACCGATTTCTTCAAAACTTATGACCTATATTCCTTTTCGCCGGGAAAATCCTCTCAGTGAGAGAACTGATGATATTATGGGCGTGACCAAAGTTGTACAGGACCTTTCAGATGACATGGAGGCTGTACTCCGGCTGCAGCTTACTATTATTTTTGTCTCCATTCTGATTATGGGAACCCTTTTCTTTATCCTGACGCGAATTGTGAGCAAAGCGGACCAGATTAATGAAGCGCGAAACGAAGAACGTCGCCGTTTAGAGAATAAACTCCTTCACACTGAACGTTTGGCAAGCCTGGGTGAAATGGTTGCCTCTGTTTCCCATGAAATAAAAAACCCCCTGGGCATTATCCTCAGTACAGCTGAGATACTCAATAAAAGGTTAAAGGATCAGATTCCGGCAAGCAAACATCTTGCTGAAATCATATTAACGGAGACAGGCAGGTTGGATGATATTGTCCGGGAGTTTTTAGATTTTGCCAGGCCCCAGGTGCCCCAATTTACCAAAGGATTCATCAATGACTTGATAGTCAAGGTAGAAGAATTCATGATGCCTGAATTTGACAAGAACCGTATAACAGTCCAGAATGATTTGAATTCTGACCTCAAACCAATGAATATGGATCAGAATTTACTCTACAGGGCCTTTCTCAATCTCTTCATCAATGCAATGCAAGCCATGCCCGATGGAGGCACACTCTCGATAAGTACCTCTTTGTCCACGGCAGAAAAGAAGAAAGTTGTCATCATGATAAAGGACAGCGGGATCGGTATCTCAAAGGAAAAACTGGCCATGATATTTACGCCCTTTTATACGGACAAGAACAGAGGCACAGGGCTCGGGCTTGCAATCGCCCGAAATATCATCGAAGAGCATAACGGTTCTATTGAGGTTGAAAGTGAGCCAGGAAAAGGCGCCACCTTCATCATCACCCTTGCCCAGCAGTAATTTATTGTCGGGCCTTCTGCTCTAAAATAACATCAAATCATAAGACCCAGCATCTCACGGACAGCCTGGTCCAGTCCGACCATAATGGCTCGCGCCATTATGGCATGCCCTATGCTGAGTTCTTCGATGGTCTCAAGCGAGGCGATCCGGGCAGTATTAAAATAGTTTAGTCCATGGCCGGCGTTCACCCTCATACCGGCTTCATAGGCCTCTTCAGCAGCAGCAGCAATCAGTTCATACTCCCTGTCTCTTTCTTTTTCACCTGCAGCATCAGAGTATCTGCCGGTATGGATTTCCACAAAGGTAGCTCCGACGTCATTTGCCGCCCCAATCTGGCGAGAGTCTGGATCAATAAATAAACTCACTGGAATTCCCGCATCATACAGCTGGGCAATTACCATTTTGAGCTTCTTTTTCTGGCCGGCTACATTCAACCCGCCTTCGGTGGTTAATTCCTTTCTTTTTTCAGGAACAAGGGTCACCATATCCGGGTGAATGTCCATGGCAAACTTGATGATCTCATCCGTTGCCCCCATTTCCAGATTGAGTTTCGTTTTAACCGTCTGACGCAGCAACCTGACATCCCGGTCCTGAATGTGCCTTCTATCTTCACGCAAATGGACTACAATACCTTCAGCTCCGGCAAGTTCGCAGATGCCGGCGGCAAGAACTGGATCGGGCTCATTGGTGCCGCGGGCCTCACGTAATGTTGCGACATGATCTACATTCACCGCCAGTTTTATCATTTTCTCTCTCCTTTTTTTCGTGAGTTCCTGCAAAAGTTCCCTTTCTTTGTTATGCATTCTCACTGCTTCAGAACCTGACTTTTCATGATCATAACCTATAAGATGCAGAAATCCATGCACAAGCAGTACCTGCAAGCGCGAATGCAGGGAAAGCCCCTCGTATTCCGCTTCCCGGGCAGCAGTCTCCACTGAAATGACGATATCACCAAGCAAATTAAAGGCCATTGCTGAATCAGGCCCTTCTGTCATTGAAAAAGCCAGGACATTGGTTGGAGTGTTTTTCCCGCGCCAGGAACTGTTTAACTCGGCAATCTGTTTATCACCCGCCAGGAGAAGACTCAATTCTGCATCAGGTATCCCTGTCATTACCAGAAGAAGCTCCGCTGTCCGCTGAACCAGCGCTTCGTTGATCCGGGGAAGTGGACTCCTAAATTCATTCCTAAAAAGAACAGGCATCGGACGTCTGGAAAATTATGCAATTATCAGGGGTTGCCATGAATCTTCAGTATTTGAAAAAATTATTTCTTGGTTGACTTTAACTTTCTTGTCTTTTTTTGTTTATCGTCATGCTTTGCTTCTTTCTTGGCATAAGCTCGGATAATCTGCTGCACCAAAGGATGGCGCACGACATCCACATCGGTAAATGTGCAGAATCCCATGCCCTTAATTCTTTTCAGTATACGGGATGCCTCAACAAGTCCTGACTGTTTTCCTGTCGGCAGGTCTATCTGGGTTATATCGCCGGTAATAACAGCTTTGGAGTCAAACCCAAGTCTGGTCAGGAACATTTTCATCTGTTCATGGGAGGTATTCTGGGCTTCGTCAAGGATAACAAAGGCGCTGTTCAATGTGCGCCCGCGCATAAAGGCAAGGGGTGCTATCTCTACTATTCCTCGTTCGACATATTCAACTACTTTCTCCCTTCCCAGCATATCATTTAAGGCATCGTACAGAGGGCGCAGGTAGGGATCAACTTTCTGGGCCATGTCCCCGGGAAGAAAACCAAGTTTCTCTCCCGCTTCAACAGCTGGTCGTGTGAGAATAATATTTTTTACCTGGCTGCCGGTTAAGGCTGAGATGGCCATTGCCACGGCCAAATAAGTCTTGCCGGTTCCGGCCGGACCAATACCGAAGACAATGTCGTTATTCCTTATCGAATCAATATATTTTTTCTGGTTGACGCTTTTGGGGGAAACCACCCTCTGGTTTGCAGTAATATAAACCCGGTCCAGGAATATTTCTTTCAGATTGGCCTTTGGCGAGCGTTCAAGAATGCGCAACCCATAAGCCACATCTGTAGGGTAAACAGGATAACCGGCCTTAAGCAGTTCGTATAATTGCTTGAGTCCAATTGCAGCCAGTTCAACTTCATGCTGCAAACCCTCAAGTGTCAGTTCATTTCCCCTTGTTTTTACAGAAACACCAACTGTTTTTTCGAAGGTGCTCAAATTTTTGTTCAGGTCGCCGTATAACAGCCTTGTTAAATTATTATCTTCAAAAGTAAGCTTTAATTCAGACATATGCCCGCTTTTAGCCCTTCTTGGTTTTTATTTTTGCCCCTCAGCAAGTTCTTCATCAATGAGTTTGCTTAAGGATGCTATATTACGATTCTTCAGCTTCCTGCCATTAACAAAAATGGCCGGGGTTCCAGTGACGCCGGCCTTTTTGGCCTCGGCAACATCCTGTTCAATTTTCTGACGCAACGAGGGCCTCATCATATCAAGAGAAAATTTCTTGAGATCCAGGCCCAGATTTTCGGCGATTTCCAAATATTTTTCCTGGGCCAGGCTTTTCTGGTTGATAAAAAGTTCGTCATGATACTCCCAGAACTTGCCCTGCTCTGCAGCCGCCATGGAGGCGAGAGCTGCAGGAAGCGCCTGCTTGTGAAAAGACAGTGGATAATGCTTGAAAACTACTTTTACACTATCAGGGTATTTATCGAGCACCTGCTCGAATAGCGGCATCATCTTACCGCAGTAAGGTCATTGAAAATCACTGAAAACAGCAAGCACTATCTTGGCTCCGGCGGGACCAAGAAAGGGTGAATCCCCTACATTTATTTCAATGATAAAATTTATATCAACCGTTTGCAGTGTCTTGCGTTTACTATTTATAAGATAGAGCTGCTCACCTTTGGCAGAAACGGCAATGTCCGTTACAGAGGGATCGACAGGAATAGTGCCGACAACTTTGCCGGCGGCAGAATAGATTACTACTTTCGCCTCGTCGGTGAGAAGAAAAATTAAGTCCCCGCCTTGTGTTTGGGCAACATCAATGGGTGTTTCATCAAGCTGGACCGCGCTGGAAACTTCCCAGTCGACTTTTGCCTGGGCAGTAGTGAATGGCATAAAAGCCAAAAACATCAGAAAAGGTATTATGACCGCACTATTTGCCAATCGTGTCATTGGATTTCCCCGAGATATTGTTGAGCGGAATAAACAAAATTTATATATATATTTCCTTTGGAAACTACGATAGATATTCAGTTTACTTCCATATCAATTATCTGCAACTCGTCTCCTCTGGTAATTTTTATAGCACTGGATTTGCATGCTGGACAGGCAAAGATATAACGTTCTTCAGAGTCAAAATGTGAACCGCAGTCACAACAAACACCCCCGAGAGGAACATATTCAATGATCAGTTCAGCTTTATTGGCAAGAGTATCTGACTTTGCCACATCGAACGCAAAGAGAAGAGCGTCAGGGAGTATTCCTGCCGCTCTTCCCACTTTAAGCCGCACCGATTCTATGGAATTATAGCCTTCCTGTTGACAAAGGTCAGAAACCGTCTCAATCAAACTGATGGCAATGGAGGCCTCATGCATTTTCAGGGTCCACCCCCATTGTCCGCAAAACTTCGTCAAAAAGCTTTAATGACTCCTTGCCAGCTTCAACATCAACCTTCTGAATAGCAAAACCGGCATGCACAAGCACATAATCGCCTATTTCTGCCTCCTCAGGCAGGAGCATGAGATTTACCTGGCGCCTGGCACCATATACCTCAATAGTTGCCAATAAACCTTCTTTACTGATAATTTTCGATGGTATTGCGACACACATCCAACATCACCTTTTTATTTTAAAAAAGCCGCAAAATGAATATGTTAAAGGTGTTACAGATAAGCGGCCTGTACTCAAATTTACAAATACTGATAAGCAGCTTTATGCATCATAAAAACTTACCGCTTCCTTATCCCCAGTTACTAAGGTCATTACCAATAAAAAAAACACTAATTGGGCCCGTGCATGCAGATTGAAGAGCTCTTTTCAATTAATTATATTACTTATAAGTAACTCATATGACTTGCGCAAGTTATTATTGAGCGTTGACAATCCAGGAGTCATATTGTAACCATTCAGTGCGATTGATGCCAACTAACATCCTAATAATGAAGCCCTTAATCACTAATTTTGTTGTCAGCAGGATTGATAGAAAAATCTAGGAGATAAAAATGCCGTCCATCCTTGTGGTTGATGACGAACTCAGCATGCGTGAGTTTCTGAAGATCCTTCTTGAAAAAGAGGGCCATAAAGTTACCACTGCTTCAGATGCATCCAGCGTTCTTGATCTCATGCAGAAGGAAGACTTCGACCTTGTCCTCTCCG
>JAHEID010000139.1 GCA_024639555.1 Deltaproteobacteria bacterium | reverse complement strand
ACATCACCGGGGTCCATATGGATATCCCCGGCAGCAATAATTCTCATGAGAGCAACTTTTTATTTCCAGTTTTTTTTGCATGACTCTCCGGGGCAAATTCTTGACAGAGTGTACATGATGATTATCATCTTCCCCGGAATTAATACTTTAAAAAAATAATAATGATAATAGGAGGCGGTTAAATGGCCAACAAAAAAACTCAGACGGAAACAAAAGAATTCCAGGCAGAAGTCAAGAAATTACTCGATATAGTTATCCATTCTCTCTACACCGAGCGGGATATCTTTGTCCGGGAACTGATTTCCAACGGCGCTGATGCCCTGGAAAAATTTAGACATCAGCGCCTCTTGGAGGAAGAGGTTTTTGACAGCCATGTACCGCTGGAAATAACAATTGCTGTGGATGAGGAAAACCATACGCTGACCATCGCCGACACCGGTATCGGTATGACCCGGGAAGAGCTGGAGGCAAACCTCGGCACAATTGCCCATTCAGGTTCAAATACCTTTCTCGCAGAGTTGGCAGAGGCGGCCAAAAAGGATGTCAGCCTGATCGGGCAGTTTGGTGTAGGCTTTTATTCAGCCTTTATGGCGGGCAAAAAGGTGCGGGTTCTGTCGCGCTCCTATATCACGGATGCTGAGGGATATGAATGGTCCTCAGATGGAAGCGGCAGCTATACGCTGACACCGGAGAAGGGTCTGCGGCGCGGCACCAAGATAATTGTTGAGCTCAAGGATGATGCCCATGAATTTGCCAATGAAGACAAGATCAAGCAGATCATCAAGCAGTATTCAAATTTCGTTCCCTTCCCCATCAAGGTTGATGGGGAAGCTGTCAACACGGTACAGGCCCTCTGGACGCGTAATAAAAACGAAATAAAAGAGGAGGAGTATGCTGAGTTTTACAAGTTCATCGGCAATGCCTTTGATGATCCCCGGTTCCGCCTGCATTTCACCGCAGATGCACCTTTGGCAATCAACGCCCTGCTCTTTGTTCCCAAGGAAAATATTGAACGGCTTGGCTTCGGCCGTATGAAGTCAGGAGTCAACCTTTACTGCCAGAAAGTGCTAATCGAGCAACACAGCGAGAATATCCTGCCGGAATGGTTGCGCTTTCTCAAAGGGGTGGTCGACAGCGAGGATCTGCCCTTGAATATATCGCGCCAGGCATTGCAGGATTCTGCCCTGGTAGCAAAGTTGAAGCAGGTTCTCACCAAGCGCTTTTTGAAGTTTCTGGGCGAGCAGGCCAGGGAGGACGCTGAAAAGTACAATGAGTTCTTTGCTGAATTCGGCATATATCTGAAAGAGGGAGTCACCATTGATTATGCCTACCGCGATGAGATCGCGAAACTCCTTCGTTTTGAGTCTTCAAAATCAGAAGCAGACAAATTGATCTCCCTGGCCGACTATGTGGAACGCATGGCAGAAGGGCAGAAGGAGATCTACTACATTAACGGACCTTCCAGGGCAGCGGCTGAATCAGGGCCTTATGCGGAAGCCTTCAAAAAAAGAGACATTGAGATCATTTACACCCTGGAGCCCATAGATGACTTTGTCATGAATCATCTTGGCGAGTTTGACTCTAAAAAACTGGTATCAGCCGACCGGGCCGATCTTGACCTTTCGGAAATTAAAAGCGCTGGAGAGGCTGAAGAAGAGGAAGCCGAATCTTCCCTGGAGCCGGAGGTGATCAAATCCCTTACAGGTTGGATCAAGGAAGCCCTGGGCGGACGGGTGAAAGAGGTTATTGCCTCCAAGCGCCTCGTGGACAGCCCTGCCATAATCGTGAACCCTGACGGCTACATGACAAGCACAATGGAGCGGGTGATGCAGGCGGCCAGGCTGGAGAAGGGCGAACCGTTTCAGGAGCCGGGTAACAAGAACCTGGAGATAAACATTGGTCATCCGCTCATCAAGCAGCTCTCCTTGTTACGCGGCACCGATGATGAGTTTGCCAAAAACGTCATCGAGCAGGTTTTTGATAATGCTCTTATCCAGGCCGGCCTCATGGTTGACCCGCGGAAAATGGTGGAGCGTAGCTATAAGATCCTTGAAAGGGCAACAAAAGGATAAGCCTGAGAAACTGCAGCCAGGGATATATCCTACGGCTCACGGATTTATGATATTTATTGAAAAAGGGAGATTATCAGTATATCCTTCCGGGGTTCCAAAAGTTTGTTATGAATACCGGCCTGGCTGGGCTTTGCTTTTACCTTAAATCTGGCATAAATGTACCAGCGGAGAAAATGGATGCATAAAAAAGTATATGTTGTGGCTGTTGCCACCTGTTTAGCATTTTTCATGGGCATGGCTGGTTGTGCAAAAAAAAATGTCAGGCACCTTGCCTCTGATGTGTGTCTTGTAACCCCGGAAAAAACGACAAAAGAACAGGTCCTCACCTACCTGGGCCAGCCTGACGAGCAATATGAAATGGCAGAAGGCGGTGAGACCTGGATTTACTACGATGTAAATAAGAGTGCTTTGCATGATACTCCCTTTATCGGGCAGAAGATCGGGGACAAAAAGTATGAAATGGTCAAGGTCACATTCGGCGGCGAGATTGTACAGACCTGTGTCTATCGGTTATTAACCGAGGAGGAATTCGAAGAAGGTGGACTAGCCCGGTGAGCTTATTTGCATCAGACTTTGCAAAAGCTCGGACCAGGATGATTGATGAGCAACTGGTACCCCGCGGCATCCATGATCTGAAAACCCTGGAGGCCATGCGCACGGTTCCCCGGCATCTTTTTGTCGAAGATGCCATGAAGGATCAGGCGTATGGAGATTTCCCGCTCCCCATCGGCAGGGGGCAGACCATATCTCAGCCTTACATAGTTGCCCTGATGACCCAGGCCCTAAACCTTAAGGGCCACGAATCAGTCCTGGAGATCGGCACCGGTTCGGGCTATCAGGCCGCCATTCTCTCTCAGATATGTGCAAAGGTGTACACGATTGAACGCATTGATTCCCTCCTGGTTCAAGCCCGAAAGGTATTTGACTCATTGCATTATCTTAATATCCTCACCAAGCTGGATGACGGCACCAACGGCTGGCCCGAATACGCCCCGTATGATGCCATCATCGTTACGGCCGGCGGACCAAAGGTTCCAGAACCGCTCCTGGGGCAGCTGGCAGATCCCGGCACCCTAGTTATACCCGTCGGCGACAGGGGTGTGCAGGATCTGCGTCGTGTTACTAAAAGAGAGGGACAGATCACTGAAAAAAACATCGAGTTTGTACGTTTTGTCAGCCTGGTCGGTGACCATGGCTGGGAAAGCGGCTGATTTCTCGGTGCAGGACATACAAAAAGAGTAGATATTCTTAAAATTTTCAGTTGAAGGTAATTGTTGGCGCTGGTTGAATAATTTCCCAATTCTACAGGCCGCTTCGCTAAATTACGAAACTCTCCGCCTGTGGCGGTTCGGACAAGCGGGGGCTTCGCTTACCTCGTAATTTTAAGTTCCGCAACTCTTTGGATTATAGATACATTGTTCAAAGGCTTGACAATCACCTTTTTGTCTGCGAAGAGACGGAAATTGAACTGAAAAAATTTATGACTACCACAATAAAATAATGACGAAAAATGAAGCGCAGCCAGGTGAAAAAGGTCTACAAAAGGTAGGCTGGATCCGGCAGATATATGATAGATCGCTACTCTGGGTGCAGTCCCCTTCCGGAGTTTGGGCCCTGTTTTTAATAGCGGTTGCTGAGTCGTCTTTTTTCCCCATACCTCCTGATGTTTTCCTCATGGTTCTCTGTCTTGCGGTGCCGGTGAAATCGTTCCGTTATGCAGCCATTTGTGCGGCGGGCTCTGTTTTGGGAGGCATGATTGGCTACGGCCTCGGTATGGGTTTTATGGATACCATCGGTGTGAAAATTCTCCAATGGTACGGGCTGCAAGACAAGTACGAAGTGGTGCAGAACCTTTATCAAAAGTATGATGCCCTTGCAGTTGGGGCCGCAGGTTTTACGCCGCTGCCCTATAAACTTTTTACCATTACAGCAGGTGCATTCAAGATAAATTTCGCCACTTTTGCCTTGGTATCACTGCTGTCACGCTCAGCCCGTTTTTTTCTGGTCGCTGCCTTTATCTACAAATTCGGGGCTCCGGTCAGGCATTTTATTGAGCGCTATTTCAACCTGCTGACCATTGTGTTTTTTATCCTGCTCATTGGCGGCTTTCTCGTGGTCAAGCTGTTTTTTTGAGGTGAGATATTTTTTTGAATCGGCTAGAGTTTGCCGCGGAATATTTATCCGGTTACCCTTGGAAGTTGTTAAACTACTCTGGAGGAACAGGCATGTCAGCCCATGACAGTGAACACGCCCACCATGAACCTGAAGATGAAAGCATCGGGGTAAAAGCCGGTATCTTTTTTATCCTGGTCCTGGTGGCACTCTACTTTATCGCCTTATAATCGAGATAAAAATTGCTGCATCTTCTGTGTCATCAGCTGATCCGCGTAGTCAAACTACAGCGAATCAGCAGTTGTCCTGCTACAAGACTGCAGGACGATTGGCATCTTGAATCTGCTAGAAATTTTATCTCGATTAAGATTGCTTAGAACAGATTTATAAACTGATTCCGGAAGGCAGTTTATAAGCTTTCTGCCATCTTCCGGACTTCGACCATTGTTTCGTTAACATCAAAGGTCAGGATCTTCCTGTTCTGCATCACAAGTTTCCCGTCTATGATGGCTGTCGCGACATCTCCGCCATTCGCAGCATAGACAAGAAGGTCAGAATGGTAAAAGGGTTGCAGGTGCGGCTGCCTGCAATCAATAAGTATTACATCAGCCTTTTTGCCTGGCTTCAGGCTGCCGATATCTTTTTCTAAGCCAAGGGTTTCTGCGCCACCAATGGTGGCTATTTTAAAGACTGTCGCAGCGGGCATTGCTGTCGGCTCAAGATCTTTGACCTTGTGGAGCTTGGCGCAAATATCCATCTCAAAAAACATGTCCAGCCTGTTGTTGCTGGCGCAGCCATCGGTACCAAGTCCTACAGATATGCCGGCATCAAGCATTTCTTTGAGCGGTGCAATGCCTGAGCCAAGCTTCATGTTGCTCTGCGGGCAGGTAGCTACCTTTGCCCCGGTCCGGGCCAGAATTTCTATGTCCTCCTGCTCCACCCAGACACAATGGACGCAGATGGTGTCATTATCCAACAGCCCAAGTCTTTCCAGGTATTGAACCGGGGTTGTCCCGTGCTGTTCAAGCATCTGCTCTTTTTCAGCTTTGGTTTCCGCCAGGTGCACAAAAAGTTTTACATGTTTTTGGCGGGCAATTTCCTTGGCGCGCTTCAGGGTTTCCGGTGAACAGGTATAAGGTGAATGGCAGAAAACAGCAGGAGTAAGCAACCCATTTTTACCCTGCCAGCGTTCAATAAACTCAGCAGCAGCAGCAATATTTTGGGCAGGGTCCGGGACACCGGGAGCAGGGAAGTCGATGACTCCCTGGGCCACAACAGACCGAATGGCGCAGTCAGTAAAGGCCTCGGCCACACTGTCTTCCAGGAAATAGCCGTCCGCCACGGTTGTTGTTCCCGAGAGGATCGTTTCCGCAGCTGCAAGTTTTGCGCACCAGTAAACCATCTCAGGGTTGACGCTTTTGGCCTCAGCCGGGAAAATATGATCATGAAGCCAGGTCATAAGGGGCAGGTCATCGGCCATTCCCCTGAAAAGGGTCATGGGTGCATGGGTGTGGGTGTTAACCAGGCCGGGCATGGCCAGCTGACCGCTGCCGTCTATTATAGTATCTGCCGCGCCTGCGTCGACGAGATCGGCCATGGACCCCAAGGCCGCAATTCTTCCATCCTTGATGGAAACATAACCATCCCGGATCAGCTCAGGAGCAGCGGCAAGTGGCAGTATGG
>JAHEID010000037.1:8485-18837 GCA_024639555.1 Deltaproteobacteria bacterium | reverse complement strand
TTACTTCTCCGCCTTTAGGTGGGGGAAAATGATGACATCTCGGATTGATGGAGAATCGGTCAGGAGCATAACGAGCCTGTCAATGCCAATTCCTTCACCCGCTGCTGCCGGCAAACCATACTCCAGAGCCCTGATATAATCCTCATCAAGGACCGGGAAAATTTCCTCGTCATCCCCACGTTCTGCAATCTGCTTCTCGAACCTTTTTTTCTGGTCAACAGGATCGTTTAATTCACTGAAAGCATTGGCAATTTCGCGCCCGGTAATATAAAGCTCGAACCTGTCGGTTACCTGTGGATTTGCCTGATTTCTGCGGGCCAGGGGCGAGACCTCTGTAGGATATTCAGTGATGAAGGTAGGATTGATGAGTTTTTCCTCTACAAGCAGTTCGAACAATTCGGTTTTGGCTTTGCCGGGCCCCGCCTGGGCTTCAAGCTTAATGCCCTTGTCTTTTGCCAGTTTTATGGTTTGTTCTGAATCGTTCAGCAGATCGGGGTCTATCCCAGCTACTTCGATGAGCGCCTCGTCAATGCTGTATCGCTTCCAGGGCGGAGAAAGATCAACAGTCATGCCCTGGTAGGTTACTTCCATGGAACCGTTTATTTCCTCGGTCAGCCAGGAAATCATTTCCTCGGTCAGATCCATGAGGTCATTGTAGGTGGCATATGCCTGGTAAAACTCCAGCATGGTAAACTCGGGGTTATGCCGTGTGGAAAGGCCCTCGTTTCGAAAATTACGATTGATTTCAAACACCTTTTCAAAACCGCCGACCAGAAGTCGTTTCAGATAAAGCTCCGGAGCAATGCGGAGATAAAGGTCCATATCCAGAGCCTTGTGGTGCGTCTTGAATGGCTTTGCAGTAGCTCCGCCCGGCACAGCCTGCATCATCGGGGTTTCCACTTCCAGAAAACCCCTGTTGGAGAGAAATTCCCGCAGAAGCTTGATTATTTCTATTCTTTTGCGAAAGGTTTTCCGGACCTCAGGATTAACAATCAGGTCGACATAACGCTGCCTGTAACGCATCTCAACATCTGTTAAGCCATGGAATTTTTCCGGCAGGGGGCGCAGTGACTTGGTGATCAGCTTGATGGAATCTGCCTGAATTGTGAGCTCGCCGGTCTTGGTCTTGAAAAGCTTGCCTTTGAAACCAACAATATCTCCGATATCCCATTTCTTGAACTGGGCGTACAATGCTTCACCGACAACCTCCTTTTTCACGTATACCTGGATTCTGCCGGAGTCATCCTGAATGTGCAGGAAAGAGGCCTTGCCAAACTTTCTCAAGGCCAGGATTCTGCCTGCTACTTTAAAGCTAACCCTTACATTGGGAGCGTCTTCCAGGTCTGCGGCTGCAGCATCGGCACTGCCTGATGAAAGAACTTCAGATATGTGATGGGTCGGCTTAAAATCATTAGCATAAACTTCCACGTTCATATCGGCCAGTTCATCAGCTTTTTTCCGGCGCTGGATAATGAGTTGGTTTAACTGATCCATGTTGATTTCTTCTTTTCTGATTTGGTGAAATTTTAAAAAATGATCCCAAACATGGATCCTGGTTTTTTAAATATTTGGTAAATTGCACAGGATGCGTTTGGAAATTATTTATTCCAAGTATTTATTCCTCAGTGTCGCAGAAACCTCTTTTGTTAACTGCAACACCCTTTGAGCAAGCTCAGGTGATAAAGATCCTGTGCCGCAGCTTGGAGTAATGATGCTCTGTTGCAGTAAGGCTTTTGTATCCCAACCGTCCCCGCTCAGCAAAACGGCCTGTTGCTCCCAGCGGCTGACGAGTGAATCACAGGTTTCCTTTTCAATATACTCTGGTTCTGAAGTGGGGATTACCCCCCAGGCAATGAGCGCCCCCCGCCCAAGAAAAGTATGGATCAGGCTTTTGCAGGTTATGAATTTATCAAAAAAAGAGTAGGCATCAAAGCTGAGAATATCAATATCAGAGGTCAGGAGAATATTCCAGTCAGTATTGGCGCAGACATGTACCCCTGCCAGGCCCCCGCTTGAATGGATGGCCCCGGTCACTTCAGCCAGGTCCTGGGAGATGTCGTCAATCGAAACACTGATAAATGAAGAGGAACCCAAACCGGCCAGGGCTGGTTCGTCAATAAACAGGAGGACCGGAACATCATAGGCCTGCTTCAGGTAAGCGACCTGCCATGCGGCCTTAGCGGCAATCCCTTTTACAACAATATCCCGAAAGCTCGGCTCATAGTAACCGAGTTTCTTATTGGCATCGGATATGCCGGTTAACATGGTGAAGGGTCCGGTAACCTGTCCCTTTACTGCAGCCAGTTTCCCCCCTATCTTTTGGGTCTGCTTTGCAAGGAGGTAGAGTCCGGCTGCCCGCTCAGGGCTTGTTTTGAAGCGTGAAGCAAGCAATTCCCCGGGATGTTCTGTGACATTGAGGTAGTCTTCATAAAATGAAAGCTGTGCATCACTGAAAGCGTCGCTGGTAATGTCGAAATAGGTGCGGTCATCAGCTTCAATTATTCCCGCCAAGCCTTCAATGAACTGATTGAGCATCCTCTCCTGGGGGATGGCAGGCAACTGCGGCCAGAGAGGGATTTCCGGGGTGGCTTCCAGGATCCAGTCCATGGCCTGCTGATGGTTTGCTGCAGGAAGACTGCCGATGAGTGTCGGAAGACCGTTTGCTGCAATTTTTTTTATGTGTGCTGCCATATATAATTTTTGGTCTTAAGGTTATTAATGTGAAAGATCGTTTCCGTTATTTCCTGCTGTCAGGAAGCTTTAATCAGGTCCCTACCTAGCAATATTAGCTGTTTCTGTCAATACATTATACATGGACAATTACCATCCGAATCTGGAAAAAACAAGCAGTTCTGCCGGCTACGGGATTGAGCGTTTCAGGAGAATTACGCTTTCCAGATGATGGGTCTGGGGGAACATGTCAACTGGAACCAGGCGGGACATTTGATAGCCTGCCGGGATCAATGAGGCCAAGTCCCGGGCCAAGGTCGCCGGATTGCAGGAAACATAAATGATCTGTTCAGGACTCAGCTTTGGCAGCAGGGAAACTATTTCAGAAGCACCTTGGCGGGGCGGGTCAAGAATTATTGTCTCAAAACTCCGGCCCGCAGCAAGAAGCGAGTTAACAGCAACCGGGACCTGCTTTTTTTCAAATCGGCAATTATGAATTCCATTCTGCATTGCATTTTTTTGCGCGCTCCGGATGGCTGCATTTTGGACATCAATGCCAAGAACCTCTGAACCAAGCTTTGCAACCGGCAGCGAAAAGTTGCCATAGCCGCAGTATAAATCTAAAATCCTTTTATGGGGCCCGCTTGCAACCATTTCCAGAACAAGTTTTACCAGGTTATTGTTTTGCTCGAGGTTTACCTGGCAAAAACCTCCAGCCTCCCATGTGAGGGTGAAATCAGTTTCATTCTCTTCAATGGCCAGAGTGTAAGACAGGATAGGAGGTCTTGATAGAAATGTTTGTGTCAGGGGATCATATAAGCCATACCCCTCAACCTGCATCAGGATGGCAGAAATCCCATTGGTTTTATCTGCCAGATCTCTAGCAGATAAACAGTCGGCAGGCCTGGGTTTACGCAGAAAATGCAGCAGCAGGAAAGTATCATTTCCTTTCGGATTGAAAAGTAATTCAAATGCATCGCAATGCGTTACAAGCTCAGTAAAGGAACGGGAGGCATGCATCTGCTGGAGCACGTTATTCAGTTCGTCCCTGGCAAGCAGACAACGTGAAACCGGTTCCAGGAGGTGCGATTCGGGACGAAAAAAACCATAGTTTCCCTCCCCGTCAACCTGTAAGCGTATGCGCTGTCGGTAGCCAAACTGTTTCGGTGCCGCCAGGGAATTTTCTATGGCTACTAGAGGATCAGAAATAATATTTCCTGCAGCCCGGTGCAGGCTCTCAGTCAGGATCGCCTTTTTCAGACGGATTTGAGCATCAGGGCCAGCATGCTGCAGATCACAGCCCCCGCAAAGGCCGTAAATCGGACATGGCGGCTCAATGCGGTCTGGAGAAGGTGACAAGACCTCCCTGAGTATGGCAGAAATATAATCCTTTTTGCGGGTTACCTCGCGCACGACCACTTTTTCACCTGGCAGCACATAACGCACCAGGACAACAATACCCTCGTCCACTCGTCCGAGGCCGTAACCGCCTGGCACAAGTTTTTCAATCAACAGGGTATGCAGGTTTTTCTCAGGCATGATTTCAATAGAATATTTGATTTAGAGACTGTAAACTTTTTGAACTCGTTGCATGTCTATGTCCATACATATGCAGGTCAGAAGGTGATTATCAGCATACGGGACTGCTGATGACTGACAGACAAGCATTTGAACAATATATGTTAAATTAAGGAGTCGCGAAGCTTAAAAGTTGCGAGGTAAGCGAAGACTTCGCCTGTCTGGCCGATACAGGCAACAAGTTTCCTAATTCAGCGGAGCGACCTGTAGATTTCTGTAAATTGTTCGATCGGCGCCGGAAACTACCTTCACCTGTGAATTGCAAAAATCACATAATTAATAAGTATTGTCCCGATTACCTCTGGTGTAGAGAACTTGCAGCAAGTGTTAAGAGAGATAAATGACATACACCAAATGGTATTTTGCCTGTCAAAAAGGTATATTATGTATTGAGTATTTGAGAAGGTCAATGTATACCTTTTTGAGAAATTTTTAACAATAGTTCTACCATGAAAAGGTGATGCTAAGGTGAAGAAAAAAGGGAAACCTGTAAAGGTGCTGGTTGTTGATGATGATAGATCGCATCGCTTTATGCTGAAGTCCATGTTTGCGGAATGGGGCTGGAATGTCGAAGAGGCTGATGACGGTACCACAGCTGTTGCCGCCGTAGAAGTTCATTTTTATGATGCCATCCTCATGGATGTCCGTATGGCCAAAATGGACGGCATGGAAGCTCTGCGGAGAATCCATGCCTTTAACCCGGCTATTCCCGTTGTCATAATGACAGCTTACTCTTCAGTGGATTCTGCAGTAGAAGCCATAAAAATAGGGGCCCATGACTATCTTACCAAGCCCCTTGATTTTGAGCGCTTACGACTGACCATGGCGCGGGCCTTAGACCATCGCCAGGTTGTGGAGGAAAAAGAAGGGGCAAAGTCGCTCAAAAGGGACAAGATAGATACTGTCGGAATTATTGGCAAGTCGCCTGTCATGCATGAACTTCTGGAAATGATTTCCTTTGTTGCCCCCACTGAGGCAACAGTACTTATAACAGGTGAATCAGGGACGGGAAAGGAGTTGATAGCTTCAGCCTTACACCATAACTCGGCGCGGAAAAAAGGCCCCTTTGTCAAGGTTAATTGTGCCGCCCTGGTGGAAACCCTGCTGGAATCAGAACTGTTCGGTCATGAAAAAGGGGCCTTTACAGGCGCTGATCGCAGACGGGATGGTAAATTTGTCCAGGCCGACCATGGCACTCTTTTTCTCGATGAGATCGGAGAGACCTCGCCTGCCATGCAGGTAAAATTGCTTAGGGTCTTGCAGGAGCATGAACTGCAGCGTGTCGGCGGCCAGGATGTCGTCGAGGTGGATGTCAGGCTGCTCGCTGCCACCAACAAGGTTCTGGAAGATGAGGTTAAGGCGGGCTGTTTCCGGGAAGATCTCTATTACCGATTAAATGTAGTATCGTTGCATGTTCCGTCTCTCAGGGAAAGACGTGAAGACATCCCGCTTCTGGCTAAACATTTTCTTGAGGTGTATGGAGAAAAAAATAATCGCAGTGTTTCAGGCATAACACCAGGCTGCATGGACATCCTGCTTCACTACCCATGGCCCGGGAACGTTCGTGAGTTGGAAAATGCCATGGAGCGTGGAGTGATTCTCATGCGGGGCGATTATCTTGACGAGGAGAGTTTACCCATTACCATCAAGAAATGGACCCAAGAGGAAAGCGGAGATATAACTGCGGGTATGGAAGGCCTGCCTTCATCACTTGAGGAAGCTGAAAAACTAATTATCTTAAAAACCCTGGATGAGGTGGACGGCAACAAGAGTGAGGCTGCAAGGCGCCTGGGCATTACACGTAAAACACTTCTGAGTAAGCTGAATAAGTATGAAAACGGCTAAAGAAACAGCTTGATTTTTGTCATGCAATAAAGTGTTATTGAGTTGATTGACTATCGTTGCAGCCTGTGGTATGAACAAATTTTATTGATAGGTATGCTTTGTAGCGGGCGAACAGTGGAATTCCTTGTTCGCCCGGTTTGTTTCAAACAAGATATTTGGTTATTAAACAAAGCAACTTGAAAGTATCGGAAACACAAATCCGACTGGGGAGTGGGAGTATAATGATAGCATGAGAACGAATATTCTACATATCGGTGCCGGCGAATTGACGTATGAGATCCGCAATATCGTTGCTGTCGGTGAAAAACTGGAAGAGCTTGGGATGAAGACCTATTGGGAAAATATAGGCGATCCTGTTGCCAAGGGTGAACATATGCCCCAGTGGATGAAGGATATAGTATCCGAAACGGTTCAAAATGACGCCTCATATGGCTACAGTCCCACCAGGGGAGTCCTTGAAACGAGAAAGTTTATTGCAGAACAGACCAACAAAAGAGGTAAGGTCCAGATAGGACCCAATGATATTATTTTTTTTAACGGTCTTGGTGACGCCATCAGCAAGGTTTTCGGCTTTTTGAAACGGACAGCCCGTGTAGTTGTTCCGACCCCGAGTTATACAACACATTCCTCCGCAGAGGCGGCCCATGCCGGGGACCGGCCCGTAACTTATAAACTGGATCCATATAACCACTGGTATCCGGACCTCGATGACCTGGAAAAGCGCATAAAATATAATCCTGCAGTCGCCGGCATCCTGATAATTAATCCTGATAATCCCACAGGTGCAGTATATCCTGTTGAAATAATCAAGGGCATGGTGCAGTTGGCAAAGAAATATGACCTGTTTGTTGTCTGCGATGAAATATATATAAATATTATATACAACGGCCAGACCACCTTGCCGCTTTCCGATCTTATCGAGGATGTCCCGGCTATTGTCATGCGTGGTATTTCCAAGGAAATGCCCTGGCCGGGATCGCGGTGTGGC
This sequence comes from Deltaproteobacteria bacterium, assembly GCA_024639555.1. Classification (GTDB taxonomy): domain Bacteria; phylum Desulfobacterota; class Desulfobulbia; order Desulfobulbales; family BM004; genus BM004. The sequence continues at coordinate 11,756 of JAHEID010000037.1, read as the reverse complement.
TGGATAGAGGTCTATAACGGCCATAATGATCCGATGTTTGAGCAGTATATCCAGTCTATTCTCAATGCCAAGATGCTGGAGGTCTGCTCGACCACATTACCGCAACTGGTTATGCCAAGGGTGGTGACACATCCGCAATATCAGGAATATCTTGAGAAGCGTATAAAACGCTATGAGAAAATTTCCAATATTGCCTATGACTGCTTAAAAAATGTAGATGGAGTCCTGGTGAACAGGACCAACGGCGCATTTTACATGAGCGTTGTTTTTAATGAAGGCGTGTTGCATAACAGACAATCGCTTTCAATTGAAAACAACGAAGTGAGATCGTTCGTTGAATCTCTGGTGAATAAGTCCGGTGTCTCCCTTGACAAGCGCTTTGTCTATTACCTGCTCGGTGCAGCCGGGATATGTGTTGTGCCATTGTCCTCATTTGCCACTGATCTGCAGGGATTCCGCTCAACCCTGCTCGAAACGGATGTGGACAGGTTCAGTAAGATTTTTGCCGTACTTGCCGATTCGATTGAAAAATATCTTTCCAGCTGATAAGCAAACCTGATCAGCCCTGGTAAATTATAACCCCTCCGCCATTCTGGCCGGAGGGGTTTTTTGTATGGCCTTTGCCTTGACAAGGTCTAGGGCCATACTTATTGTTCCCCACAACTCGTTAAGAGAAAATTTTCAAGATTGCATAGGGGTTTCAACAGGTTAATCCCATGACCCATATACTCACAACAGTGCCCGGAGGGGATTGAGTGACAGCAAAAGAAACGAAAAAGGTTGAACCTTCTGCCCAGAATGAGACAGCAGAAAAGATGGAAGAGAAAATGGAGCAGGAGGAAGGAAAAGATATGGCTGCCGCACTTGAAGAGGTAATGAATAAACTTCAGGAGAGTGAAGATAAGGTTCTGCGCCTTGCCGCTGATTTTGAGAACACCAAAAAGCGCTTGGAGCGGGAACGGGAAATCTCCCTGAAATATGCCGAAGAAAATATATTAAAAGAATTGCTTCCCGGCATTGACAATATTGAGCGGGCCATGGACCAGGGCAAGGAGGCCAATAATATGGAGAGTCTGTTGCACGGCGTTGAACTCACACGAAATGGTCTGCTGGCAACTCTTGAAAAATACGGGGTGAAGGCAATAGACTCTATTGGTCAGCCCTTTGATCCCAATATTCATGAGGCGCTTGCTATGGAAGAGACTGACGAGATGGAGCCTAACATGGTGTTGCGGGAGTTCCAAAAGGGATACTTATATAAGAGCAGGCTCTTGAGGCCGTCAAAGGTTGTCGTTTCCAAACCGCTTGATCCAGGGGCTTGACAATAAAAAGATCGTGCACATTGTAAATTATAAATGATCTTCTTTCTAAAAGAAGGGCACTGACAGCAGATGCTGTTTTGTAACAAATAAGCTGATATTTATATAAAAAGGAGAATTTAAGAATGAGTAAGATAATCGGTATTGACTTAGGCACCACAAACTCTTGTGTTGCTGTCATGGAGGGGGGGGACCCAAAGGTTATCACCAATGTTGAAGGAAACAGGACAACACCCTCCGTAGTGGCTTTTAATGATAGTGGTGAGCGCATGGTAGGCCAGGTTGCTAAACGCCAGGCTGTAACAAATCCCTCAAGAACGCTTTCCGCCATCAAGCGGTTGATCGGGCGGAAATTTACAGATCCTGAGGTAACCAAGTCTATCAAGGTAAGTCCGTTTAAAATTGTTGAGGGTAAAAACGGCGAAGCGGCTGTGGAGGTTGAAGGCAAAATATATTCTTCTGCAGAAATTTCCGCCATGGTTCTCACGAAGATGAAACAAACCGCTGAAGAGTATCTCGGCGAAAAGGTTACAGATGCTGTTGTAACAGTGCCCGCATATTTTAACGACAGTCAGCGCCAGGCAACCAAGGACGCCGGGCGGATTGCAGGCTTGAATGTACAGAGGATCATCAATGAACCGACAGCAGCCTCTCTGGCGTATGGACTTGATAAAAAAGGCGAAGAGAAAATCGCTGTTTTTGATCTTGGTGGAGGTACATTCGATATATCGATCCTGGAAATCGGCGACGGGGTGTTTGAGGTAAAATCCACCAACGGGGATACCTTCCTCGGCGGTGAGGATTTTGATATGCGCATTGTAAACTGGCTCGCGGATGAATTCAAACGCGACCAGGGTATTGACCTGCGCCAGGATAAGATGGCCTTGCAGCGTCTCAAGGAAGAGGGTGAAAAGGCAAAAATGGAGCTTTCCACCACCATGGAAACCACCATCAACCTGCCTTTTATTACAGCAGACGCCTCAGGCCCCAAGCATCTCAATATCAAGCTCACCAGATCAAAGCTTGAGAGTCTGGTGGAGGACCTTATCGAGCGCACTGTGCAGCCCTGCAAGACAGCCTTGAAAGATGCCGGGATTTCCGCTTCAGATATAGACGAGGTAATTCTTGTTGGCGGTATGACGAGAATGCCCATGGTACAACAGAAGGTAAAGGAGCTTTTCAATAAAGACCCCCATAAGGGTGTGAATCCGGACGAGGTTGTGGCAGTAGGTGCTGCCATCCAGGGCGGGGTGCTCCGGGGAGACGTGAAAGATGTCCTGCTCCTTGATGTTACGCCGCTTTCACTGGGTATTGAAACTCTGGGGGGCGTGTTTACCAAGCTCATAGAAAAGAACACCACGGTGCCCACGAAAAAGAGCCAGGTTTTTTCAACGGCCGCAGATAACCAACCGGCCGTATCCATTCATGTCCTGCAGGGCGAAAGGGAAATGGCCGGCAACAACAAGACCATTGGCCGCTTTGAGTTGGCCGATATACCCCCTGCACCGCGGGGTGTGCCGCAGATCGAGGTGACCTTTGATCTGGATGCCAACGGCATCCTGCATGTCTCTGCCAAGGATATGGGTACGGGCAAGGAGCAATCGATCAAGATCACTGCATCAAGCGGCTTGTCCGAGGATGAAATCAAGAAGATGCAGCAGGATGCTGAACTGCATTCCGAAGAGGATAAAAAACGCAAGGAAATGGTTGAAACAAAAAACCAGGCCGACTCCCTGGTCTATGCCACCGAGAAAAGCCTCAAAGACCTGGGTGACAAGGTCGATGCTGAAACCAAGTCCAAGGTTGAACAGGAAATCGAGTCACTGAAAAAGATAATTGAAAAGGGCGACAATGTCGACGAACTGAAGAAGGGCATTGATTCCCTGACCCAGGCTTCACACAAACTGGCCGAGATTATGTATGCACAGGCCACGCAGGATCAGGCCGGCCAG
>JAHEID010000037.1:0-8385 GCA_024639555.1 Deltaproteobacteria bacterium | reverse complement strand
ATCCAGCCTTCGGGCCAACTGCACATTGGCAATTATTTCGGCATGATGCTGCCCATGATCCGCAATATGGAAAAGGGTGAACTCTATGCCTTCATCGTAAATCTGCACGCCCTGACATCGGTGCACGACCCTAAGAAACTGGCCGGAGGCACCTTGGAGGCGGCAGCAGACTTCATTGCCCTGGGGCTTGATCCTGACAGGTGCATCTTCTGGGTGCAGGGAGATGTGCCGGAAGTCACAGAGTTGACCTGGATATTGTCAACACTCTCCTCCATGGGGCTTCTTGAACGTTGTCATTCCTATAAGGATAAGATAGCCAAGGGTATTGCTCCGAGCCATGGTCTGTTTTCCTATCCCGTTTTGATGGCGGCAGACATTTTACTTTACCAGGCAGAGATTGTACCTGTCGGCAAGGACCAGAAGCAGCACCTTGAGGTTGCGCGTGATATCGCCATGCGGTTCAATCATGTTTTTGGCGAGACCTTTGTTGTCCCTGAGCCGGCCATTGAAGAAAGTGTGGCCACGGTACCTGGTATTGACGGTCAGAAGATGTCAAAATCCTATGGTAATACCATCCCTATATTTTTAGTAGGCAAACAATTAAAAAAACAGGTAATGGCAATCCAGACGGACTCCACACCGGTTGAAGAACCCAAGGACCCTGATACCTGCAATCTCTACAATATTTTTAAACTCTTTGCCCCGGCTGACCGCCTGGCGGAAGTAAGAAATCTTTATGTGAAGGGCGGTGCTGCCTACGGCTACATCAAGCAGGAGCTTGTGGCACTTATTGAGGATTACTTTAAGGAAGCCCGCCTGAAGAGGACCGAACTTCTGCAGGACAAGGAGTCCTTAAAAAAGATACTGGCCCATGGGGCTCGCAAGGCAAGAGAAAAAGCGGCCCCAACCTTAGACCTTGTGCGGCAAAGGGTGGGGCTCAAGTATTGAAAATTGAAAAATGAAGACTGAAGATATTATGAATCGATAGAAATCAGGCGTGGCGGCAGTGACTTTGCGTCCAATCTTCAATCTTCAATTTCTCTGTCAATCGTCGTCTCGTTTCGTTTGACGACAAATCTTCAATGTTTAAAAATCCAGCAGTTCTACCTCAAAGACAAGGGTTGAGTTGGGGGGGATCGGTCCCCGGCCTTGTGAGCCGTATGCCAATTGCGGCGGTATGATGAGGATTCTTTTCTCGCCTTTTGTCATATCAAGCAGCGCTTCATCCCAACCCTTGATCACCCTGCCTGTGCCAACCGGGAAGCGGATCGGTTCACCACGGTCAACAGAAGAGTCAAACGTGCGGCCGTCCAGAAACATGCCGGTATAATGGGCGCTCACAGTATCACCGGTTTTGGGTTTTGTGTCTCCACTTCCCTCAGCAACAACTTCGTACATCAGTCCTGAGGCAGTGGTCTGCGCATTGGGCCACTTTTCTTTGATCATAGCCATATCATTTTCCCGACTCTCTTTTTCCTTGGCAGCCTTATTCTTGTCAAGTTCACCCAGCAGCTTGTCAAATGACTCCTGATCAGCCTTGAAAGCTTTTGCCTTGTCACCGACCCTGATGATTTCAACGCGTGTTATGGTATCGCCATTCTTTATTTTATTGACCACATCCTGACCTGAGACTACATAGCCGAAAACCGAATGCTTATTGTCAAGATGGGGAGTAGGGACATGGGTGATGAAGAATTGGCTGCCGTTGGTGCCGGGGCCGGCATTTGCCATGGAAAGAACTCCCGGCCGGTCATGTTTTAGGCTGGGATCGAACTCATCGGGGAAATCATACCCAGGCCCGCCTGTTCCTGACCCGAGAGGATCGCCACCCTGTATCATGAAATTATCGATGACTCGGTGAAATTTTAGACCGTCATAATAACGGCCGCTGGTCCTGCCCTTGGAATCCTTGAAGTCTTTGGTGCCTTCAGCCAGGCCGACAAAGTTTGTAACGGTCAGAGGCGTTTTTTCAAATTCGAGTTTTACTGTTATATCACCTTTTGCGGTTATAATTTTTGCATACAAGCCATCATCAAGTTGTGTTTCAGCAGCCATGAGTTCCCCTTTTGAACTGTTGCAGAGTGCAGTTAAAATGATAATAAATGCCACTAGGTAGTGTTTCATAAACGTTCTCCTTGTCGACCCGGCAACAAAGCCTGAAGAATGTGCCCGATATGCCGGTAAAAATTATCAGTCAGATAAAGAAATTGTATTTATTGTATACCATTCAAGCCAGGTTTGCTTTGCATACAAAGCCATAGGCCTATTGTCAAGCAAAACTATACTTTAAATCCCATAATTTGATTGACGAAAAAGGGGATTAAGAGTTAAATTACACGATTTTTCTTAAGCCCATAAAATTCAATTTTCAAACCAGGTAGCATATACCGTTGCTTTACGGACTCTATCAACTTTTTGGCTGGCTGACTTTTGTTGTAGTATTTCCTTTTTTTCTCCTTTACAGCCTGTGTACAGGTCGTTACCGGGAAGGATTGGGACAGAGATTTGGTTTTTTGGGAGTTGCGGAGCAAAAGCAGGGCCATGCCATGACAATATGGCTGCATGGCGCTTCGGTTGGAGAAGTTCTGCTGGCCAGGATATTGATTAAAGAGCTGGCCGAAATTTTACCGGAAGCTGATTTTGTCCTCTCAACCATGACAGAGCAGGGCATGGAAGTCGCAAAAAAGCAGGTAGGGGAGAAGGTCCGCTGTATTTATGCACCGCTCGATCTTGTTGGTATAGTTGGCAGGTCAATTCAAAAAATTCGGCCTTCGCTTTATATCTGCCTGGAAACTGAATTATGGCCCGCTTTTCTGCTCGAGGCCAAAAGGTCAGGTGTAAAACTTGTTCTTTTAAACGGTAGACTAAGCGAACGCTCTTTCCAACGTTATCAGTTGGTCAAAGGGTTCATGACGAAAATTTTATCCTGTTTTTCCATGATCTCTGTGGTCCAGCTCTCAGATGCAAAACGGTATATGCGTTTGGGGGCAGAACCAGAAAAAGTAAGGGTACTTGGCAATGCCAAGTATGATCAGGATATGGAAAGTCTGATGTTGGAAAGCGAGGAACAGTACCGCGCCTGGTTGAATTTACACCCGGGGCAACCTCTTTTTGTTGCAGGCAGCACGCATACCGGGGAAGAGGAAATGCTGCTGACCGTTTTTCAGGACCTGAAAAAGGCGACCGGTATGCAGGATTTGATCTGGGTCGTGGCTCCCAGACATCTGCAGCGTTTAGGTGAAGTGGAAGGGATGCTGAACAAGAAGCAGGTTCCCTATGAGCGCCTGAATGATGTAAAAGTTTCTGAGCGCAGGACTGATACCATCCTGGTTGATTCCATGGGTGATCTTTCAGGGCTGTATTCGATTGCTTCTTATATCTTCTGCGGTGGCAGCCTGGTTGAACGCGGCGGCCATAACATTATGGAAGCCGCAATTTTGGGCAAACCGGTATTTTATGGCCCGAGCATGAAGGACTTTAGCGATGCTGCTGAACTTCTGGAGTCAGTTGGTGGAGGTTTTCCGGTATGCGGGCCTGAGGACTTGACAGAGTCCATTCTGTATTTCATGGATCACCCGGAAGAGTATAATACCAGCGCGATCAGGGCCCGGGAAATTGCTGCCACTCAGCAAGGGGCTGCCAGAAAACAGGCTCTCCTTGTCAAAGAAGTTCTCAGTCATTGAGGTATTTGGTGTTTGCATTGTATGCACATCACCACTATAGAAAATTTCAAAACAGGAACTGGAAGGAATGAGTATGAAAGCGCTTGTCGCTCTTGAAGATGGAACAATATTTGAAGGAGAGTCTTTCACCGGGGCCGGGGAGGCATTTGGCGAAATTGTTTTTAATACTGGGATGACGGGGTATCAGGAGATACTGACTGACCCTTCCTATAAAGGGCAGATTGTCACCATGACCTATCCTATCATCGGCAGTTACGGTATCAACATGGAAGATATGGAGTCCGCCCGTATCCAACCAGGGGCCTTCCTGGTAAAGGAATACAATGCTATACCCAGTAATTTTCGTTCAACAATGACACTGGCTGCTTTTTTGCAGCAATATTCCATTTTAGGAGTTGAAGGCATAGACACCCGAGCCTTAACCAGGCATATCCGCCAGGCCGGAGCCATGAAAGGCGTTGTTTCCACCAAAACGCTGGAGCCTGAGGTACTGGTAAAGATGGCGCAGGAATCAGAAGGACTGGTGGGAAGGGATTTGGTGCGCGAAGTAACGTGTCATCAGCCCTATGGCTGGTCGGAGATCGGCCCCCAAAAGGGAGATGGATTTTCAACTGCCTCTGGCGGCAAGTACAGGGTCGTTGTCATGGATTATGGTCTGAAGTACAACCAGCTAAGGATCCTGGCAGAGAAGGGCTGCACAATTCAGGTGCTTCCTGCTGATGCCGGGCCGGATGCAATTCTTGGCTTAGAACCGGATGGCATTTTTCTGTCAAACGGCCCTGGCGATCCTGCAGCAGTTGCAGGCGTGGTGGAAACTGTCCGGGAACTGCTCGGCAAGAAACCTATTTTCGGTATCTGTCTAGGTCATCAGCTACTGGGCCTGGCATATGGCGGCACAACGTATAAACTGAAATTCGGCCATCGTGGTTCTAATCAGCCTGTTAAGGATCTGAAAACAGGCCGTATTGAGATAACATCGCAAAATCATGGTTTCTGCGTGGATCTGGAAAGCCTTGACCCGGAAGAAGTGGAGCTGACCCATATTAATCTCAACGACGGCAGCCTTGAAGGCATGAAGCACAAAAAGTTCCCGGCATTTTCCGTACAGTATCATCCGGAAAATGCTCCGGGCCCCCATGACTCACTGTACCTGTTTGACCGCTTTATTGAGATGATGGCGTAATAATCAGCCGCAGATTTCATATTGTGGACCAGAGACAATAAACAATTATCGTGTAAACATACAAAAACTATCAGCAAGAAAGCCCATGCCAAAACGTACAGACATCAAGAAGGTTCTTATAATCGGCTCTGGCCCCATAATTATCAGCCAGGCATGTGAATTCGACTATTCAGGGACCCAGGCGGTTAAAGCCTTGAAAGAGGAAGGCTATGAGGTGGTTTTGATCAATTCCAACCCCGCCACCATCATGACAGACCCGGAATTGGCTGATAAGACCTATATTGAACCCATAACCCCGGAAATGGTGGCCAAGGTTATCGCTAAGGAACGACCCGATGCTCTGCTGCCGACCCTGGGTGGCCAGACAGGCTTGAATACTGCCATCAGGGTGGCGGAAATGGGAATATTGGAAAAATACGGAGTAGAGCTGCTGGCTGCTGATATCAAGGTTATCCGCAAGGCGGAAGGGCGTGAGGAATTCCGTGCCGCCATGAGGAAAATCGGCTTGAAGGTGCCTGAAAGCGCCATTGTGCATACAGTGCAAGATGCTCTGGCCGCCGCTGAACAGATGGGTTTTCCCATTATTGTCCGGCCAAGTTTTACACTGGGTGGTACCGGCGGCGGGGTGGCCTATAACATGCAGGAGCTTGAAGCACTTTCCACTGTTGGGATCGATCTCAGCCTCAATAATGAAGTAATGCTGGAGCGCAGCCTCCTCGGCTGGAAGGAATACGAACTTGAGGTTATGCGGGATAAGAATGACAATGTGGTGATCATCTGCCCCATAGAGAATATGGATGCCATGGGGGTTCATACGGGTGATTCGGTAACAGTGGCACCTGCCCAGACCCTGACCGACAGGGAATATCAGCATATGCGCAATGCCTCCATCGCCATTATGCGGGAGATCGGAGTGGAGACAGGCGGTTCCAATGTGCAGTTTGCCGTCAATCCTGTTGATGGAGAACTGATGGTTATTGAAATGAACCCAAGAGTTTCAAGGAGTTCCGCCTTGGCTTCAAAGGCTACGGGCTTTCCCATAGCCAAAATAGCAGCCAAGCTTGCCATCGGCTATACCCTGGATGAAATACCCAATGACATTACCAGGGAGACCTATGCCTCCTTTGAGCCGACCATCGATTATTGCGTGGTGAAAATACCGCGCTGGACCTTTGAGAAATTTCCCGAAGCAGAGGACATTCTCACCACCGCCATGAAATCAGTGGGAGAGACCATGGCAATCGGCCGCACTTTTAAGGAGGCCTTCCAGAAAGGATTACGCTCACTTGAGATCGGGCGTATGGGTTTTGGCAATGACGGCAAGGATTCCCTTGGTTCAATGGAGGAGGCCGAACTGGAGAAAAAACTGGTCACCCCCAATTCTCAGAGGATTTTCTGCCTGTATGAAGCATTGCGGCGTGGCAAGAGTGTTGAGGACCTTTATGGCCTTACCTCTATCGACCCATGGTTTTTGAACAATTTCAAGCAACTGGTCGAGACAGAAGAAGCCATTGCAGAGGCAGGGTTCCATGGCTTGACCAGGGATTTGCTGCTCAAGATAAAACAGCAGGGATTTTCAGACGTTCAAGTTGCCCATCTCACAGGCACCACTGAAAGCGATATTCGGGAATTGCGGGTCAAACATGACCTGGTTCCTGTCTATAAACTGGTTGATACCTGCGCGGCGGAATTTGAGGCCTATACACCTTATTATTACTCCACATATGAGATAGAAGACGAATCCAGGATCAGCACCACGAAAAAAATTATCATCCTTGGCGGTGGGCCCAATCGTATCGGTCAGGGAATAGAGTTTGACTACTGCTGCGTGCATGCCTCTTTTGCCCTTAAGGAAATGGGCATAGAGTCCATCATGGTCAACTCCAACCCCGAAACCGTGAGTACTGACTATGACACCTCGGACAAGCTCTATTTTGAGCCGCTGACCAGGGAGGATGTGCTTAATATCATAGAGCGGGAGAAGCCTGACGGGGTTATCGTCCAATTCGGCGGCCAGACACCGCTGAACCTGGCCGTTCCTCTTGCAGATGCAAAGGTGCCCATAGTCGGCACTTCGCCTGATTCCATCGATAGGGCAGAAGACCGCAAGCGGTTCCAGCAGTTTCTGCAGAAATTAAACCTGCGGCAGCCTGCTAACGGAACTGCACGCACCATGGAGGAGGCGCTGGCCATCGCCGAGCGGATCGGCTATCCGGTAGTGGTGCGGCCTTCCTATGTCCTCGGCGGCAGGGCAATGCGCATCGTGTACAACGAGAAGGGAGTCAGAGAGTTCATGGCTTCTGCCATTATTGTTTCCTCGGAACATCCGGTACTGGTCGATAAATTTTTAAAAGACGCTGTTGAGATTGATGTTGATGCCATCTCCGATGGCGAGGTTACCATTATAGGCGGTATTATGGAGCATATCGAGGAGGCGGGCATCCATTCAGGAGATTCTGCCTGTGTCCTGCCGCCCCATTCCTTATCGCCTGAGATGATAGAGGAGATCAAAGAAGCCTCAAGGGCCATGGCTCAGGAATTAAATGTAATCGGCCTGATGAATGTTCAGTTTGCAGTCAAGGATAAGGAGCTTTATATCCTGGAAGTGAACCCCAGAGCCTCCCGGACCGTACCTTTTGTCAGCAAGGCAACCGGTGTGCCTTTGGCAAAACTTGCCACCAAGGTGATGATGGGCATGAAACTGGCAGACCTCGGGTTGACGAAAGAGATCGAAGTGAGCCACTGGGCTGTTAAAGAGGCGGTTTTTCCCTTTAATCGTTTTGCCAATGTCGATACCCTGTTGAGTCCTGAAATGAAATCAACCGGAGAAGTCATGGGTCTTGACAGTTCCGTGGGGATTGCCTTTGCCAAGTCACAGCTTGCAGCAGGCCAGAAATTACCAACCCGGGGGAATGTGCTTATCAGTGTGCGTGGTACCGATAAACCTGCTGTTCTACCCCTGGCCCGGCGCCTGTTGGACCTGGGATTTTCAATTCTGGCTACCAGCGGTACAGCTGCGTATTTGGCAGAACATGACGTGGAATGTACCATGGTAAACAAGATATCCCAGGGACGGCCCCATCTGCTGGACAAGGTACGGGACAACCAGATCCAGTGGATCATAAATACCTCAATGGGGTCAAGGACTACCGAGGATTCCTATACCATCCGCAGGAGTGCCCTTGATTATCATCTGCCTTACACCACCACCACCAGCGGTGCCCTTTCAATGGTGCGGGCCCTGGAGACGGTACGTGAAAAAGAAATACAGGTAAAGGCAATCCAGGAATATTTTTAGAGCAGCATCTTAGAGGAAAAGGGACTGGACTTTTACCGAGTCAGAACTTATGGTTAATTGTAATTGTTTATTGGTTGGATGTTTAATTACATACTTTATACATTAATATTTTTCAAAACAATGAACCCGGTGATGCCACCGGATGTCATACTTACATGAAGTGAGGTCTAGATTTTGAACACATTTTACAAAAACCTGAGCATGTGGCTGGTGATCGGCTT
>JAHEID010000138.1 GCA_024639555.1 Deltaproteobacteria bacterium | reverse complement strand
ATGAGATGGGAGAGCTGCCATTTGGGTTTTATCTTATTAATTTTCATCAAATCACATGCTGAATAATTCTTAAAACTTTTACCCTGCCATGACAATGATGCAAACGATACGGTTATTTTAAGAGTAGGGATAAACACGAAAAAGAAATCTGCGGCAAACACAAAAATAGAATTAGAATATTCATCATTTTTTAATAATTGTATGGTAGTATTATTAATTCTATATTAGAGCGTTTGGGTCACAATAAGAATGTATGACATAAGCTGTTTTCGCTTACTATTTTCTTCCACTGAATCAAAGGGTTATGTCCTCTTCTTTGCTGATTATTATACTTTTAGGCCTCACGGCTGTTGCCTACCATCTTGGCAGAACCAGAGCCCTTTCTCTGGCTAAAACACCTGAAGGCACCAGAACATTACACTCCAATCCGGTATATTATGGAGTGCTTACCGCTCTCTGGTGCGGCCTTCCGGCCCTGTTTATCTTTGTCGCCTGGCAGATATGCGAACCGGTGATCACGACCAAAATAGTTGTGGCACATTTGCCGGCTGAGATACAGATGCTCCCCGAAAGCAGACTCAACCTGGTGTTAAATGACGTTAAAAACCTGGTGAGCGGCAACATAGTCAGCGGTGAGATCAAGCCGGAAATGGAGGAAGCTGCAAACCATTATCGAACGCTACAGGCAACTGGAAATGCAGCCCTGGTAGTTGTTATTTTATCTCTTGCTCTTATTGCCGCACTTATTGCCAGACAGAGAATAACCCCTGTTCTGAGGGCAAGAAACCACGTTGAGAAAATCTTTACCTTTTTTCTCATTGCCTGTGCATCTTTTGCCATTTTCACAACAATCGGCATCGTTTTATCCGTGCTTTTCGAAGCAATCCGGTTTTTCAGAGTAATCCCGATAAGCGATTTTTTATTCGGCCTGCAATGGAGTCCGCAAATGTCCATCCGTTCTGACCAGGTCGGTTCTTCCGGGGCCTTCGGGGCCATTCCTGTTTTTGCAGGCACAGCAATGATATCAGGGATTGCCATGCTTGTTGCAGTCCCTTTGGGGTTGATGTCTGCCATTTACCTGTCGGAATATGCCAATAAGAAATTTCGCTCTATAGCAAAACCCCTCCTCGAAATACTCGCCGGTATTCCCACGGTGGTCTACGGCTTTTTTGCTGCTCTCACTGTTGCCCCGTTTATCAGAGAGTTGGGAGTAACTTTCGGGCTCGATGTTTCATCGGAAAGTGCTCTTGCCGCCGGACTGGTCATGGGCATCATGATTATTCCCTTTGTCTCTTCCCTGTCAGACGATGTCATTAATGCCGTACCGCAGGCCATGCGTGACGGTGCATTAGCTCTGGGGGCGACCAAAAGTGAGACCATCAAGCAGGTTGTCATACCGGCAGCCCTCCCCGGCATAGTTGGGGGTGTGCTTCTTGCTGTTTCGCGTGCAATTGGTGAAACCATGATTGTAGTCATGGCCGCCGGCCTTGCTGCCAACCTCACTGCCAATCCGCTGCAGGCTGTTACCACGGTTACAGTTCAGATTGTCACACTCCTGGTAGGGGACCAGGAGTTTGACAGTCCGAAAACTCTGGCAGCTTTTGCCCTGGGCCTCATTCTTTTCATCGTGACGCTCATTCTCAATATTATTGCGCTATACGTTGTGCGGAAATACAGGGAGCAGTATGAATAATCCCGACATAAAACAATCACGCGAAGCAGAGCCTCAATATCCCAGGGCAATAGATATCGTCAACCGGGGCCTGGCTAAACGCTACGGCAAAGAACAGCGCTTTAAAATTTACGGGCTTACTGCCGTCGTTCTCAGTCTCTCTTTCCTTGCCCTTTTGTTTTTCACCATTTTCTCAAACGGGTATTCGGCTTTTTTCCAGACGTTCGTGAAACTGGAAGTCTTTTTTGACCCTGCCTTCATTGATACAGATGATCCTGCCAATTCAAATTTCCCCGGCCTGGTCAAAAAAACACTCCGCGATGAATTCCCGGAGGTTAAAACCCGCAAAGAAAAAAAAGAACTCTACTCACTCATCAGCTCCGGTGCTGCATTTCAACTCCAAAAAATGATACAGCAGCAGCCGGACCTGGCTGGCAGGACAGTTACAATCCGGGTCCCGGCAGATGACGATGTCGATATGCTCAACAAGGGCAACATTACAAGGGATGTGCCCGAAAGTGACCGGCGCATAAATGACAGGCAATTAGCATGGATTGACAAATGGGCTCACGAGGGAAAAATTACAAAACGCTTTAACACGGCCTTTTTTACATCCGGAGACTCCAGGGAACCTGAACTGGCTGGCATACTTGGCGCCCTTGTCGGATCCATTCTCACCTTGACACTGACCCTTTTGCTTTCATTTCCGGTCGGTGTCGCGTCTGCTGTCTATCTTGAAGAATTCGCTCCGAGAAACAGATGGGTCGACATTGTTGAAGTCAATATAAACAATCTTGCTGCTGTTCCTTCCATTGTTTTCGGGCTTCTTGGCCTGGCTGTATTCATCAACTTCTTTCACATGCCGCGTTCAGCGCCGTTAGTTGGCGGCCTGGTCCTGACACTTATGACCCTGCCCGTAATAATTATTGCAAGCAGGGTCTCCCTGCAGTCGGTGCCCCCGTCAATACGAGAAGCTGCACTGGGGATAGGTGCTTCCAAAATGCAGACGGTGCTGCATCATGTTCTGCCCCTGGCACTGCCTGGAATGCTCACCGGCACCATAATCGGCATTGCTCGGGCCCTGGGGGAAACCGCACCTCTCCTCATGATAGGCATGGTGGCTTTTATCGTTGATATCCCGTCAGGGTTCACAGACCCCGCCACTGCATTGCCTGTACAGATTTTTCTCTGGGCCGACAGCCCGGAACGCGGCTTTGTCGAGCGCACCTCCGCAGCCATTATAGTGCTCCTTGCGCTTCTGGTTGTTATAAATTCACTTGCTGTTATTCTACGGAACCGGTTTGAAAGACGATGGTAAATCAGGCACGATCGAATAAACTATGCACAACAAAAACTAATAGCTAATGGGAAAACAAAAAAAATAATCAAATGTTAACTTTTTCTTAATAATTTGAAGCTAAAAGGCTCTTTAACAACCAGGCTGCACCTGTATTACATACTTTAACTATCCATTTACGGAGAATGATATGCTGAATAAAACGAGAGTGTCAGTACTTGGAATTTTACTTTTGACATTGGCAGCAGGAGTGCCACAGGCGGAGGCCCGTGATTATATAACTGTTGTCGGCTCATCAACTGTTTATCCGTTTGCTACCGTCGTAGCAGAACAATTCGGCAAAACAACAAAGTTCAAAACACCCAAAATTGAAGCAACCGGTTCCGGAGGGGGGCTGAAACTTTTCTGTTCAGGGGTTGGTGTAGAATTCCCGGATATGACCAATGCTTCCCGCAGAATAAAAAAATCCGAAGTTGAACAGTGCGATAAAAATGGCGTCAAAGACATAATTGAAATCAAAATCGGCTACGATGGAATCGTTTTGGCCAATTCGAAAAAAGTTGAACATTTGCATTTTACACGCAAGGAGATCTTCCTGGCTCTTGCCAAAGAAGTCCCTGACCCCAAAGGCGGGACCAGCCTCATTCCTAATCCCTATCGCAAATGGAGTGAGATAAATCCTGAACTGCCGGGCACAAAAATCGAAGTTTTGGGGCCGCCCCCAACTTCAGGCACCCGTGATGCCTTTATGGAGCTCGTAATGGAGACAGGCGCAGAAGGTTTCGACTGGATCAAAGCCTTAGCCAAAAGCGACAAGCAACAATTTAAGGAAATCGCCCATACCATGCGGGAAGACGGTCTATTTGTCGAAGCAGGTGAAAATGACAACCTGATCGTACAGAAGCTTGCTGTCAATCCTGATGCCGTTGGCATTTTCGGTTTCAGTTTCCTTGACCAGAATACGGACAAGATGCAGGGCGCTTTTGTTGATGGTGTTGAACCAACCTTTGAAGCCATTGCCGAAGGTCAATACCCGGTTTCCAGGCCGCTTTATATGTATGTAAAAAAAGCCCATGCAGGGGTCATCCCCGGTATCAAAGAATTCCTGAATGAATTCACCAGTGAAAAGGCATGGGGCGAGGATGGCTACCTTGCCGACAAGGGCATGATCCCCATGCCGGATGAAGAGCGTGCAGCATTCCGTGAAGATGTACAAAAACTGAAGACACTCACCCTGAAATAAAAATCCCCTGAACTCTCGACAGGTTTCTTGCCATGTTAACACATAAAAAATATACCCGGGAGCATCGAGGCACGGTAGGCCGGATTGAATCTGACAATCCCCGCATGACCTGCCGAAGTGTAGATGTCTTTTACGGCGACAAGCAAGCAATCATAGACGTTTCCATTGATATCGGCCGCAATGAGGTTATTGCCATGATCGGCCCATCCGGCTGCGGGAAATCGACCTTTCTTCGCTGTTTGAACAGGATGAATGATACCATTGCAACCTGCCGGGTCACCGGTGATATCCGCCTCGATGACCTGGACATCTATGATAAAAATATCGATGTTGTTCCGCTCCGCGCCCAGGTGGGCATGGTTTTCCAGAAACCCAACCCTTTCCCCAAATCCATCTATGATAATATTGCATACGGACCCCGCATTCACGGCCTGGTAAGCAATAAACCCGAAGAAGATGAAATTGTTGAAACATCACTTAAAAAAGCCGGTCTCTGGGAAGAAGTTAAAGACCGGCTGAATCAGCCGGGCACCAGCCTTTCCGGCGGTCAGCAGCAGCGTCTCTGTATCGCAAGAACAATTGCGGTCAGCCCCGAAGTCATCCTCATGGATGAACCCTGCTCCGCTCTTGATCCCATCGCCACAGCAACAATTGAAGGCTTGATCGATGAACTGCGGGAGCATTACACCATTGCCATAGTCACCCATTCCATGCAGCAGGCTGCCCGCGTGTCACAGAGAACAGCCTATTTTCATCTGGGGGATCTCATAGAAGTCGGCGAGACCAAAAAAATCTTCACAAACCCGCAACACGAGTTGACGGAAGACTATATTACCGGTCGCTTCGGTTAGTAAAAACTCAGGTAGCGCAAATATTTTCAGGTATTACGCCCGTAAGCTATTATTTTATCAAACCCGGTTGATGACCGTGAGTTTTTTGAAGTCTATACCTGTCCACGAAATCATCAATTTCAATTTTTTATTAGCATTCTGCTGAAAAACTCCTGCATCCGCGCGCGGATGGCATCCCGCACGTCCCGGAACTTCTGCACGTTCTCTGCAGTTGGATCATTTGTATGGGGCGGGTCGGGGAAGCCCATGTGCAGCCTGTTTACCCCACCGAAAAATACCGGGCATTTCTCGTTGGCATCATCACACAGGGTGATGACATAATCGAAATCCATGTCCCTGTATTTGTCCAGGTGGTCAGAGGTTTCAGCACTTATATTTATGCCGATCTCATCCAGGACCATGACGGCCAGGCGGCTCACCCCCTTGGGGTTTGTCCCTGCCGAAAATGTCTCGATCCTGCCGGCGAAATCATGCTTCACAATACCGGCAGCCATCTGGCTGCGGGCCGCGTTGGCCGTACACAGGAAAAGGACCTTGATTTTCTCTTTTTCTGTCATGGACACCTCAATCTAATTATGGAATAGTGTTTCCCACAATTAACAACAGCTTTTTCAACGAGGCGAGAAAATAATTCAATCTAACAGTTTTTTAACTATAGTGGTTAACTGTCATGGACAATGACATTCTGATCATAAACAGTACCATACTGCCACTTGCCGCTGCTCCTGAGCTGATCCGGGATGGTTATGTTTCCATCAAGGATGGAAGAATTGCGGCCTTGGGGTCCATGGCCGATCTCGTCGACGCAGGCGCGGCAGATAC
>JAHEID010000137.1 GCA_024639555.1 Deltaproteobacteria bacterium | reverse complement strand
ACTTTTTTCAGGTGCTTTTGATGACAGGGTGCTGATTTTTCCCTCCGTGGCAGCCTTGCTGGTTCTCGCCTTGACCGGTCTTGTCATCATCACTTTTATATTCCCCAGGTTTAAGAAGAGAACGCTTGAGGACCTGGACAGTCTCATACCTTTTGAAACAGCGTATAAGCGTGATCTCTGGCGCCGTGTGCGTGAGCGGGTTTCAACCCGTATCGAGGAGGAAGGCTATAAACAGCTTTGGATCGGTCATTCCTGGTACCAGCGCCGCCTGAAGAAATTTCATGATAAGGATATCGGGCGCTTGAAGAGTAAGTGGTAATAAGCTGATAGCTGTGAGCTGTAAGCTTTCAGTAATAAATTCCTTCTGTTAACTGCTAAGGGAGAAAGTAAAAATATGCAGGATTATAAATATGGTGCGATGGCCTTGTAAAATTTTTGGGCCATGATTTTATAGCCGGCTGCATTTGGATGGATGGTGTCGTGCATCAGCTCCTCATTACCCATGAGTCCCCCGAGTATATCCGGGACCATCAGTGATCCGGTCTCTTCGGCCAGCTTATTATATTCCTCTTCATAGCCGCGGTCCCAGAACAGCAGCTTGATACCCCCGATAACAACGAGGGCGTCCCTGGCTTGAATTGCTGCAACGATATCCTTCAGGTTTTTGAAGGCAGTTTTCTTGTCCACACCGTTTTTCAGATCATTGCCTCCCAGCGTAATCAGGACGATACGGGGCGATTTTGACAGAACATCCCGCTCCAGCCGCTGTAAGGCCCTGTCTGTCGTATCACCCGGTATGCCAGAATTTATCACCGGCTGTCCGATCATTTCAGCCAACTGGGCCGGATAGCTCTTGTCGCGGGTTGCACCGGTGCCGAAGGTGAGGCTGTCGCCGAAACAGATGATATTCTCCCCGTGCAGAGTGACCGGTGCAGGACCACCGCATGCCGCTAAAAGCAGGTACGCAAGCAGAAGGGGAAGAATGGTGCGTAATGGGAAAGTGTGCATAATCAGAAAGTAGCAACAAGTCCAAGTTGAAAGGCCACGTCCACAGCTGTTGCAGTGTTTATGTCCTCGGCAACCGAAATGTCCAGGTAAACATCATCGGTAAAGGTCAGGCTGCCGCCAAAGACCAGCTGCACGGCAGGATCTCCCATCTGCTTGAGGTCGCTCTCATACAGGGCCGACTGTGCATCAAGCTGCAGTTTCAACTGGATGAGTTTTGTTGCCTGCCAGCCAATCCCCAGCCTGCCGGCAAGGGCAAAGTTTTTCTGTATGGCGGCCAGTTCACCGTCGATGTCACCCAGAAAAAGACCTGCCAGGCCACCATACACAGTAATGCGGTATTTTCCCAGGCTTTGCGGGTCATTTATTGTGAGCCCCACTGAGAAGTCATAGCCGCCGCTTCCTGTGAGCTTGTCATAATCACCGGTTGGGAGTTTCAGCTCTGCGCTGAAGATAAGAGCCCTGTTTTCCCATGGCCTGCTATAGTCGACATTAATGCGTATGTCGCCAAGGCCGCTCCCGGAGTCGGACATTTCAAAGGAAGGGCCGGATCCCGAGAGATATGAAATTTGCAACTGGTCACCGTTGTCTTCAGATCTGCCGTTTTGGGATATGTTGAAGAAATCATGCCAGCCATAGATGAAGTCATCGAGAAAGCCGCCGTCATGGCTGATATAGGGCACTTCCAGCGACAGCTGCCAATTGTCGCGCAGACCATAACTTACTATCAGGCTGCCGCGAAATGTTTCAACATCGTTTATTATCTGCTCATTGCCGTCATCCGAGATATCATAGGTATTGCTGATATTGGCGATCATATTCATGCGCCATTTGCCGGCCTCTGTGAGCGGGCTGTTGTCAAGAGAGGGAAGGCCGAATATCTGCTTGAAAGGGAACTGGTTTATATTATGAAAGGCACGGACTTCTGCAGCCGCTGCAGAATAAAACGGTGCCAGCAGAGAAACAGCAAAGATGGCAATAATCAGCACTGATGGGTTCATGGTAAATCCAGGGGAGCGCGAAATTTTTGCCTGACAACTACTTGTTCTTTTTTGCCTCCAGTCCGCAACACATAGATTAGGAAACGAGGGACATGGAGTGCCTGATTGGGATGTCTAAAATAGGTTAGGAGCAATGTCAAGGAAAAAGCAGGTAATTTTTTTAGGTATTTCTACAGATAAAACTTGACCTCAGGATGTCTGTGTTGAATAGTATCTGCTGTCGAGAATGATTATTGAATGTTTAGGGTGATAAATGTTGCTATCTGATAATTTTTCCAACAGATGAGGTGGACCCATGAAGATTACGATTGACAGAAATGTTGTTGAATTTGTTCCTGAAAATACGGCGGAAACGACTTCAATGGAAACCTTGTGGCGGATTCTTATTGACTGCGTTAATGAAACGAAGAACCTGACACCCATCGGCGAGTTTGTGCCGATAAAACAGAATCTGGCCCGCTTCACTATCGAGGGTGTGCCGGGTGGTAAGACCGTTATGTCGGAACAGGTTTCAGAAGAAGACTGCACCTATCTCTGCGAGATCTGCAACAAGTACATGAATGTCAAGAAGGGCCAGGAAGTACCCCTCTGCTGCGGTAGATTGATGGAGGCCGTTGACTGACAGGGTGTTTGTGACTGTTTTGCACCCTATTGTGCCTTCCAATGCCTTGACATATTGGGAATCACAAATTAACAGTAATATACTGTTGTATTCAGAACAGATAATGAAAACAAAGCATTATCTGCTTTTTGTGCTTTGAAATTGGTTTTGGCAAAACCCCAATTGAAATCCCGAGCCTTTTTTAAATAAGGCACTTTGCAGCTCCGGCAGTACCAAAAGGCAGCCTGATTTTGATGAGGGTTTCTGTTTACTGTTGGAGAAAGTTTGAACTGGCTATTGCCGCAGTTTGAGCCTACCGGAATTTCTTGCTTGGCTCACTCCCGCAGAAAAAAGTTCATGGGGCATAGCAGGGCAGTACATTCTGTCTCCGTTGGTCCAATGCAGAGGGAAATTTGCGGGAGATATCAAAGGAGGACTGTTATGAGTAAGAAAAAAATTGCAGACAGTATAATAATCAGGGTTGGCGGCGGCATTCGTGAGGTTCCGCGGCAATCTCTTGAGATTACAGAGAACCTGGAATCAGTGCTGGGGGAGTCCGGTTTTGAGGAAACGGAAGATGTGCACTCTTTCGGGGCCGAACCGGGTGTAAATACAAAAAATGCCTCAAATAAAATTATAAACTGAGACCTCAAACTTCATTGTATGATTTTTGAATCTTTGACAACTAAGTAGATGCATATGCACAAAATCCAATAATAAGAAGTTTATTCAGTCAATAATTCTTATTGGAGTTCTGTGTGGCGTAACTGCTTTCATCACAGTTCACTCCCAAAGGCCCCTTGTTCAAAAGAGCGAGGGGCCTTTTCATGTTTTTACCTTGAAAAGACTTGATTTATTGATAAATAAAGAAGTAATAGCTAGGTTACCGCATAAGGTTGGCTCTGAATAAACCACCAATAACCTGTGGGAAGAAATGCAAGCACAAAGCAAAATAGATTTCAGCCATTTCTCTGCCGATACACTGCAGGTAGTAATTTCAGGAACATGGAAGATCGGCGGTAAACTCCCTGCACCTGGAGAAGTATTCAGGAGGTTGACATCTGATCCAAGGATCAAGAATATCATTATTAATGGCTCTGGTCTGCAAGGGTGGGATACCACCTTTCTGACCTTTATCAGCACCATCAACAAAGAATGCCAAAGCAGAAATATCGGGCTAGAGATGCGGGAGTTGCCAAGAGGTGTTGAACGTCTGCTGCATCTTGCCTCGGCAGCGTCGGAGCAGACGGAAGCCCGTCAACAGAGAGTAAGAAAACCTTTTCTTTACATGGTAGGAGACAGCGCGGTCCATTTCGGTACGTCAACTGTCGAAATGCTCAGTTTCATTGGTGGTGTTGCCCTGACCTTTCTCAAGTTTCTGCAGGGTAAGGCCAGTTTCCGCCGCATTGACCTGCTGCTGCTTATCGAGGAATGCGGGGCCCAGTCTCTTCCTATCATAACCCTTATCAGTGTCCTGGTTGGTTTGATCCTGGCCTTTGTAGGCGCGGTACAGCTGAAACTGTTCGGTGCTCAGATATATGTTGCCAATCTTGTCGCAATTGCCATGGCTCGTGAAATGGGGGCCTTGATGACCGGCATTATCATGGCTGGCAGAACCGGAGCGGCCTTTGCCGCTCAACTGGGTACCATGCAGGTGAATGAGGAGATCGATGCCTTGACCACACTGGGTATTTCACCTATGGAATTTCTGGTTCTCCCCCGTTTGCTTGCCCTGGTGCTGATGGTGCCCCTGCTTTGCCTCTACGCAGATTTCCTGGGGATCCTCGGAGGAGCGATAGTAGGGGTTGGTATGCTTGATATTACGCTGGTGCAGTATTTAGCCCAGACCCAGGAATCCCTTGACCTGACAAATATATCCCTGGGAATTTTCAAGGGCACCATATTTGCAATTATTGTGGCAATGTCCGGTTGCATGCGGGGCTTGCAGAGTGGGAGAAGCGCCTCTGCTGTAGGCGAGGCAGCCACTTCTGCCGTGGTCACGGCAATTGTGGGAATAATTGTTACAGACGGTATAGTTGCAGTGCTCTGCGATGTGCTGCAAATTTAGAATAACGACATGAACCGACAGGACGAAAAAACAAGTAATACTCCGCATATCATTGTCTCAGATCTGACCATGGCTTACGGAGATTTTGTCATCCAGCGGGATCTTAATTTTACTATCAACCGTAATGACGTTTTTATTGTCATGGGCGGCAGCGGCTGCGGTAAGACGACTCTCCTGCGCCACCTCATCGGCTTGAAAAGACCGGTGAAAGGCAAGGTCTTTTACGAAGATATAAGTTTCTGGGAAGTAGACTCCGGAGAACGCAGCAGGATAATGCGCAAATCCGGTATACTCTATCAGGGTGGCGCACTGTGGAGTTCCATGACCCTTGCTGAAAATGTGGCCTTGCCTCTTGACGAGTATACTGATCTGTCCCGGGGTGATATAAAAGAAATTGTCTCTTTGAAGCTTGCCATGGTCGGGCTTGCCGGCTATGAGGAATTTTATCCAGCAGAGCTCAGCGGCGGCATGCAGAAAAGAGCTGGCCTGGCCCGGGCCATGGCCCTTGATCCGGAGATACTGTTTTTTGATGAACCGTCGGCCGGCCTGGATCCGATCAGCGCCAAGAGGCTTGACGATCTGATTCTTGAGTTGCGTGACAGCCTGGGGACAACAGTCGTGGTTGTGACCCATGAACTGCCCAGTATTTTTGCGATCGGGAATAATTCCATTTTTCTTGACACCGAGACACGCACGATTATTGGCCAGGGTGAACCGCACATGCTGCTGGCTCAAACAGATGCCCTTCGAGTAAAGGAATTTCTGACCAGGGGAGAGACAGCGTCTGCAGGGAGCAGGGCAGGATAGTGTTAAAATTTGAACCTAGGATATCGTATGAGTAAAGAAGCCAATAAAATTGCAATCGGTGGCTTTGTCGTTGGGGCCATAGGGCTCGCTGTTCTGTCATTGCTGATGTTCGGCTCCGGCAGGTTTTTTCAGAAGAAAAGCATGCATGTCATGTTTTTCCAAGGATCAGTCAAGGGCTTGAATGTAGGGGCCCCGGTAAAGTTTCGCGGAGTAGATATCGGCATGGTGAAGGATATACAGCTCACCATCAATCCACAGGACCTTGAGTTCTATGTCCCTGTTTACGTGGAGATCTTCAATAACAGGATATCTATACTCGGAGGTGAAAGTCAGGATAAAAAATTCGATCATGAAGAAGGAATAGACACCCTGGTGACCGAAATGGGGTTGCGGGCCCAACTGCAAATGCAGAGTTTTGT
>JAHEID010000036.1:17055-19008 GCA_024639555.1 Deltaproteobacteria bacterium | reverse complement strand
AAATTGGGAGACATTTTTTAGAAGTGCAAAAGAAATCTTTACTTCATATGACGCAAACGGCAACTACAACCCCCTCGCTTTAATAAGCTTCGCCTTGGAGCATATGTTTTATGGGCTCGACCATCCCGGATGGTGGCATTTAAATAACATCCTTCTCCATCTTGTATGTGTTTTTCTGGTATTTCGTATAGCTTCAGCACTGGGCCTAAAATTAATTCCTGCGGCATTCTGTGCTCTCTTGTTTGGAATTCATCCAATGAGGGTAGAATCCGTTGCATGGGTCACAGAACGCAAAGATGTTTTATTTGGGGTGTTCTACTTGATAGCCCTTAATTTCTATATTAATTCAGTTAAGTTGTCTTTAACGAAACGCGGCTCATTAATAATCCTTTTCTGTTTTATCCTGGCACTACTTTCAAAAATACAGGCTGTGTCCCTACCCCTGTCAATGTTGCTGATTGACTACTACTTTGGCAGAAAGCTGCGTATAAATCTCGTTTACGAAAAGTGGCTCTACTTTTTTATTGCACTGGCAACCGGTATTGCTGGGATTTATTTTCTCAATGTTGGAGGGGAATCCTTGGGAGCAAGTCATCATTATTTCTCAATCTTTCAACGTATTTTCATAGGACCCTATTCTTTTGTCATATATGTTATCAAGTCTCTTCTGCCTTATAAAATGGTGCCTATCCACCCATACCCTAACCCTGACAGCTGGAATTTTTATGCGAGTCTAGTTATCGCTCCCTCTATTATCGGTTCGACATATTACTTTTACCACACCCATAAAAAAACCATGGTTCTGGGGATACTTTTCTTTACCTTCAATATCATGTTTCTTCTGCAGACCTTAAGTGCAGGACAGGGATTCATCGCTGACCGATTCACCTATATAGCATACTTCGGGTTGTTTTTGATATATGCTTCCTGGCTTCAATGGGCTGTGGAACATTACACCGTATTCCAAAGGTGGATTTATCTCGCGGTGCTTCTTGTTTTGGTCTTATATGGGGGTATTAATTTTGAGCAGAACAAAGTTTGGAAAAACGATGAGACATTATGGACTCATCAAATAAAACACCATCCAGAAGTTTTTCTTCCTTGGATATATAGGGCTGTATTATACAGGGAAGAAGGAAAGCTTGATAAGGCTTTACATGACCATAATAATGCCATTGCTTTAAACCCCTCGGACTCCGGTGCGTATGTCAGTAGGGGCGTCACCTTTTTCCGTTTTAATATGTTTGAGAAGGCTTTGCTTGATTTCAACGCTGCGGAGAAACTTGATCCCCAAAATTATATAATTTATAAAAACAGGTCTAACATCTACCTTAAACTTGGCAATTACAGTAAAGCACAGTCCGAACTCGAAAAATATATTAGCTTTAATAATTCGGATTCAGAAATGTGGGCAGTCTTGGGAATGGTATACAGAACAAACAAAGAACTTACAAAATCATTAAATGCCTTTAATAGGGCTATTCATCTTGATAAACAAAACCTTGATTTCTATTATCAGCGTTTAAAAACTTTCTATGAAATGGGTGACATTGAAATGGCTCGCACTGAAATGAATTTTCTGAAATCAAAGGGGTACAAGTCTCAAAATTAGGCTTATGATGTTTTAACAAACAAAAAAAGTAGTGGGGGTGTTGCGACCACATGAAAACAGGCAGTTACTGGGAACACTAACTGCAGTTAATGCAATACATCCACGCAGCAAGCAACGGGCATTGTGGCATGGCCTCGTAAAAAATCCGTTTGGTAAAACTCAATATGTCTTGCCAACATCTTCAGTTTTCAAGGAAGGATTACCAGCTAAGATGTACACTGGCAATAGTAACTTTTGGGAAAGGTATCGCTACTGTAGATTAATAGCAGAAGTTAATATTGCTGTCAAGGTACCAGAGCAATACCAATAATTAATGTCTTAACTTGAAGTCTATCTGCCGG
>JAHEID010000036.1:0-17045 GCA_024639555.1 Deltaproteobacteria bacterium | reverse complement strand
GTTAGAAAGCACCATTTTTGAGACAAGTGGTAGCAAAATGGTAGCAACCAAATGAAGAAGGGCTACAGCATAAACTGTAACCCCTTGATTTTATTGGTGGGCGATACGGGATTCGAACCTGTGACTTCCACCGTGTGAAGATGGCACTCTTACCACTGAGTTAATCGCCCGTTGCTCCAAAATTAAACCACTGCCTGCCAAACTTCAATCGAATTCTGTACCTGCAGTCAATAAGAAAATACAGAGTTTGTCCTTATAAATTCACAAAAAATGCTTGCCCATTCAAGGGGCTTTGGGTATTTTCACCTAGTTGTTCCTATCAATTAAGAAATGTTGATGAAATCATAGTGTATGATTTCATTTTTTTATGACTCACAGGAGGAAGAACGTGACAAAAAAATCTAGTGACAAGCTTTGGCTTTCCGGCAATGAAGCCCTTGCCCTTGGAGCCTATGAGGCAGGGGTTAAGGTTGCTTCCGGATATCCAGGGACTCCATCCACTGAAATTATGGAAAATCTTTCAAAATATGATGGAGTTTACACGGAATGGGCACCCAATGAAAAGGTGGGGTTGGAAGTAGCCCTGGGCGCTTCTTTTGTCGGCGTAAGGACTCTGGCCACCATGAAGCACGTGGGAATGAATGTGGCGGCCGACCCGCTTTTTACCTCGGCATACACCGGCATCCGTGGAGGTTTGGTCATTATCAATGCTGATGACCCTGAAATGCACAGCTCGCAGAATGAACAGGACAACCGCAATTATGCCTTTGCCGCCAAGCTGCCGATGCTGGAACCCTGCGACCCTGCTGAAGCTAAGGAGTTTCTGAAGACAGCCTATTGGTTAAGCGAGGGATATGACACCCCGGTAATAGTGCGGACAACGACCCGGATCGCTCATGTAAAGGGGCAGGTGGCACCCGGTGAAAAGACGAGTTCATCTGTCAAGGCGGAAATCGTCAAGGATGCTGCCAAGTTTGTCATGCTGCCGGCCAATGCCAGGAACAGGCGCAAATTTCTCACCGAGCGTATGAAAAAGCTTTCTGAATTTGCTGAGACCTTTCCTGAGAATCGCATTGAATGGGGTGACGGCACAAGGGGTTTTATCACCAGCGGTATTTCCTATCTGTATGTAAAAGAAGCCTTTCCCGAAGCCTCGGTATTAAAGCTTGGCATGGTGTGGCCCCTGCCTGAGAAGATGATCCGCAGCTTTGCTGAACAGGTTGACGAGCTCTTTATCGTTGAGGAGCTGGATCCGTTCCTTGAATTGCACATCAAGGCCATGGGTATTCGTTGCCACGGTAAAAATTTTATCCCGGCTGAGGGTGAACTCAATGCAGGAATTATCAAGAAAGCAATAACCGGAGAAGATGCAGTCGATTATGCTCCGGTTGCACTGCCGCCCCGGCCGCCGAATATGTGTCCGGGATGTCCTCATCGCGGCCTTTTTTATTCACTGTCCAAGCAGAAAGTATTCGTAGCAGGAGATATCGGCTGCTACACCCTCGGCTTTCTGCCTCCCCTGTCCTCTATGGATTCCTGTGTCTGCATGGGAGCAGGAGTATCAGCGGTGCATGGCATGGCCAAAGCACTTGGCGAGGAAGGTATGGGGAAAGAAGTTGCGGTTATCGGAGATTCCACCTTTGTGCATTCAGGCATAACAGGCCTTATCAATATTGTTTATAACGACAGCTATTCGACGGTTATTATCCTTGATAACCGAATCACGGCCATGACCGGCCAACAGCCCAACCCTGCTTCAGGAACCAATATCAAGGGGGAACCTGCGCAAATGCTGAATTTTGAAGCCCTCTGCAGGGCTATCGGGGTCAAATATGTGGTCACGGTTAATCCCCATGAGATAAGTGAAACGAAAAAAGTGCTGAAAGAGGAGATTAATCGACCCGAGCCTTCAGTGGTTATCAGCCGGGCTCCGTGTGTCCTGATTCCCTCGGAAAAGAAGCGGTTAAAAGTGCCTTTGTGTACGACTACAGAGAACTGTACCGGATGTAAGGCCTGCCTTGGCCTTGGCTGTCCGGCTATCCATTGGGTACCTGTAACTCCCGAGGAAGGAGCCAAAATGGGTTTCAAAGAAAAACAGAAAGGATATTCGGAGATCAGTACCGAGCTGTGCAACGGCTGCGGTCAGTGTGCTGAGCTTTGTAAGTTTGACGCCATCGGTATAGAGGAGGACAAGTAATGAGTGAACAGGGCAATATTCTCTTTTGCGGCGTCGGAGGTCAGGGCATCCTGCTGGCCAGCGAGGTGACTGCTTACAGCCTGCTGGCTGCCGGTATGGATGTGAGAAAAAGTGAAGTCCATGGCATGGCCCAGCGCGGCGGCTCAGTGACAGCGCATTTGCGTTATGGAGATAAAGTTTATTCACCGTTGATCAGTCTCGGTGAAGCGGATATAGTTGTTGCCTTTGAGATGATGGAGGCGGTACGCTATCTGCCATATATGCACAGCGGCAGCAAGATTATAGTAAACACACATAAAATTTATCCTCCGGCAGTTGCCACAGGGAAGATGGTATACCCTGAAAACGTTCTGGACGAACTGACAAGCCGTGATATTCATGTCAGGGAGCTCAACGCCTTTGACATTGCCAGCGAAGTGGGAGAAGTACGGGCGGTCAATATTGTCATGGTGGGCGTGCTTTCAACTTATCTGCCCGTTGACGAACAGGTGTATGTGGATGTCATGCATGAACGGATTCCCGAACGGTTCAGAGATGTCAATATCAGGGCCTTTCAGGAAGGCAGAAAGACAGCAGCGGTATAACAGGTTAAGGAGAAAGGGATGATTTGGAACGAGGAATTTGAAACACTGCCAAGGGAGCAGTTGGAAATCCTGCAGATCAAAAGGCTGAAGGACCTGGTGGAACGCGTCTATTACCGTGTCAAGCCTTACCGTGAAAAAATGGATGCGGTTGGCATAAAGCCGGAGCATATAAAATCTCTGGCTGATCTGCAGAAACTGCCTTTTACCACCAAGGATTTTTTGCGGGATAATTATCCTTTCGGGCTTTTTACCCTGCCCCTTGACCAGGTTGTCCGGGTGCATGCTTCATCCGGCACCACTGGAAAACCGACAGTTGTCGGCTACACCAAGCGGGATATTGAAATCTGGGCCGAGGTCATGGCCCGGGCATTGGCCTGCGGCTCCGTGCAACGGGGCGACGTGGTGCATAACGCCTATGGCTATGGTTTATTCACCGGGGGGCTCGGGGCCCATTACGGAGCCGAGAAACTGGGTGCGACGGTTATCCCGATATCAGGCGGCCAGACCAAGCGGCAGATCATGATCATGCAGGACTTCGGCTCCACTGTCCTGCTGTCTACTCCCTCCTATGCCTTGAACATTGCCGAAACCATGGCAGACATGGGCGTGGATGCTTCCAGGCTTTCCCTCCGGGTCGGTATTTTCGGGGCGGAACCCTGGAGCGAGAATATGCGTGAAGAGGTGGAAAAAAAGCTGGGCCTCAAAGCCATCGACATCTATGGCTTGAGTGAGATTATCGGCCCGGGCGTATCCATGGAATGCATTGAAGCTCAGCACGGCATGCATATATTCGAGGATCACTTTATGCCGGAGATCATAGATCCTGACACCGGTGAAGTGCTGCCCATGGGTGAGAAAGGTGAGCTTGTTTTCACCACGCTGACCAAGCAGGCCTTTCCGCTCATCCGCTACCGTACCAAGGATATCACCAGGCTTATTGCCGAGCCCTGCGTCTGTGGCAGGACATTTGTGCGCATGGAAAAAATTACAGGCCGCACAGACGATATGTTGATCATCCGCGGCGTGAATGTTTTTCCCACCCAGGTTGAGCATGTGCTCATGGGTATTGAAGGGGTTGAACCCCATTATCTGATTATCGTTAACCGGGAAGGTTCAATGGATACCATGGAAGTCCAGGTCGAGGTGAGTGAAAAGCTTTTCTCCGATGAAGTAAAGAACCTGGAGAAGTTAAGCAAACGGATCCAGACGGAGATAAAAGATCTGATCGGTTCCACCTGTAAGATTACCCTGGTTGAGCCTAAAACGATCCAGAGAAGTGAAGGCAAAGCAAAACGGGTGATTGACAACCGCAACATATAGTATTTAAAACAATACAGTTTTGTATTTGATTGTTTTTAGGGAAAACAGTGTACCAACCTTTGATTCGAGTTCAGCGAGAGGCAGGATATGAAAGTTGATCAAATTGCCGTATTTTTGGAGAACAAGTCCGGACGTCTGGCAGCAATTACCAAGACCTTGAGTGACAACAACATCAATATCAGGGCCCTTTCCGTGGCAGACACTGCGGACTTTGGTATTCTGCGTTTGATTGTGGATGATACGGACAAAGCGACGAGGGTATTAAAAGAAGACGGCTTTACGGTCGGCAAGGGAGTTGTGATTGCAGTCGAAGTTGCCGACAGACCCGGAGGCCTTGCCAGGGTGCTGGCTGTGCTGCATGAGGCTGAGATAAATGTGGAGTACATGTATGCCTTTGTTGAAAAGAGCGGCGAGAACGCTGTGCTTATTTTCCGCTTTGATGATCCGGATATGGCCATTTCAATTCTGCTGAATGCTGGAGTAAAGATTTTAACGGGTGAGGAAGTACGGTCAATTTAAACATTTTGAACTAGGGGGAGTATTGGTCTCAGGTTAAGAGCAATAATCCAGTTTGCTAAAATAAACAAGGAGGTTGAGACGTGATGAAGCGAATATCGAATTCTGTAGTTACAGTAGTAATTTCGTTTTGCCTGGTAGCTGGGTTTTCACTGGCGTCAGTTGCCAAGGCCGAGAATATCAAGGTGGGAGCCATTCTGGCTGTCACCGGCGGCGCGTCATTTTTGGGCGGCCCGGAAGCCAGGACCCTGGAGATGATGGTTGAAGAGATCAATGCCAATGGCGGCATTAATGGCAATAAAATAGATTTGATCATCAAGGATTCCGGTGCTAATCCTGAAAAAGCTATCTCATTTACCAAGCAGCTTATTGAGGAAGAAAAGGTCTTTGCAATCATCGGACCTTCCACCAGCGGCGAAACCATGAAGATCAAAAATATCGTCGAGGAAGCCAAAATGATCCTTCTTTCCTGCGCTGCAGCTGAAGTGATCGTTAACCCTGTGGCAAAATATGTTTTTAAGACACCCCAGAAGGACAGCCATGCAGTACAGAAGATCTACGGTACCATGAAAGACATGGGTATCACCAAAATTGCAGTACTGGCAGGAAATACAGGCTTTGGTAAAGCAGGAAAAGGGCAGCTTGAGAAAATCGCTCCCGAATTCGGCATTGAGGTTCTCATGGCGGAAGTCTATGACAAGAAGGCTACGGACCTGTCTGCTGTTGTTGCCAAACTGATGGCCAACAAGGACATACAGGCTGTGGTCAACTGGTCAATTGTTCCGGCCCAGGGTATCCTGGCAAAGAACATGAGGCAGGCCGGCTGGGATGTCCCCCTGTTCCAGAGCCATGGTTTCGGCAACATCAAGTATGTTGAGGCCGGAGGTGCTGCTGCCGAAGGCATCATCTTTCCTGCCGGGCGTCTGTTGATCGCTAACAGCCTTCCTGAGGGCCATCCGCAGAAGCAGCTGTTGGTGCGGTATCTCATTGACTATGAAACAAAGTATCCGGAAGATAAGGTTTCCACCTTTGGCGGCCATGCCTATGATGCCCTCACCATCCTGGTGGCTGCTATTGAAAAGGCCGGCACCGATAAAGAGAAGGTGCGGGATGCCATTGAAAACCTGACAGGTGTGGCAGGTACTGCAGGTGTTTTCAATTTCTCGCCAGAGGATCATAACGGCCTGGATATAAATTCCTTTGAGATGCTGACCGTTAAAGACGGCAAATTTGCCCTCTATCACAAGTAATATAAAGCACCAATACATCATCTGGCAGCAGGGGCGGAGAACTGGATCATCTCTCCGCCCCTTTTCCTGTTATATAGCACCTGCGCATGACTCCTGAACTTTTCATACAATACCTGTTTGCGGGCATAACCTATGGCATTATCTATGCCATAGTGGCAATCGGGTTTAATATCATCTACAACACCACGGGCATCATCAATTTTGCCCAGGGAGAGTTTGTCATGCTTGGCGGCATGATCGCCATCACCATGCATTCTGTCATGCCCATTCCTCTTGCAATTGTGGCGGCAGTGGTCATAACCATGGTTGTCGGGGCGCTGATAGAAATGGTTTTCATTCGCTGGCTTGAGAGTCCTTCGGTTCTTCGCATGATTATCATCACCATTGGTATTTCCATCCTGGCCCGGGAGGTGGCGCTGCATATCTGGGGTGAAAGTGTGCGGGCCCTGCCCTATTTCATCGGCAACGAAGTGACTTCCGTATCCATCCTGGGGGCGAAAATCTCACCCCAGGTCCTTTGGGTCATAGGGGTATGTTCTTTAATGGTCGCCGGGTTAAGCCTTTTTTTTAAGTTTACCTCCCTGGGGCGTGAGATGCGAGCTTGTGCCGCAAACCGGAGGGCAGCCACACTGTGCGGCATAAATACAAAAAATATGGTCACCCTGTCCTTTGTTCTCTCTGCAGGCATTGGGGCTGTGGCTGGCTGTGTCATGTCCCCTATTACCTATTCTGATTATTCAATGGGGCCCAACCTGGCAATCAAGGGTTTTACCGTTGCAATCCTGGGTGGTCTGGGTAACAGCGTGGCAGCAGTGACAGCAGGGTTGCTGCTCGGTATCATTGAGGCCTTTTCCATCTCAGTGCTGCCCCTGGCTTTTCAGGATGCTATTGCAACGTCTATTTTGCTCCTCATTCTGTTTGTCAGGCCGCACGGTCTGTTTGGCAGCAGCGAGGCAGCCAGTTTGAAGGAATTCTGATGGATTTATTCAAACGATACTTTCCGGTTTTTTCTCTGCTGGCTGTAGTGGTGGGGATCCAAGTCGTGACCCATTTTACGGAAACCACTTACTACCTGACCCAGTTGACCATGTCAGCATATTACTCCGTTGTCGTCATCGGTCTGTGCGTTCTGATGGGGTATGGCGGTCAGATCTCGTTGGGGCATGCCGGTTTTTTTGCCATTGGCGGCTACCTTGCTGGTGCTCTAACCACCCATAACCTGATAACTCTCAAAGGTCATAGGTTAGTATCTTTATTGGACAATGTTGGGCTGCTGGTTGACAGCAAGGGTCTTTACGGGGGCGATCTGTTAACCGTTGAGCCTTGGGCAGCTTGTATTATAGCGGTTTTGACAGCCGGACTAATTGCCTTTGCAATTGGCGGACCTATCTTGAAACTGAAAGGCCATTACCTTGCCATGGCGACCCTGGGCTTTGGCATAATAATCTATCGTATTGCCCTTGCCAGCGCATACTTTGGAGAGGCTGACGGCATATCTGAGGTTCCCGGTTTCAAGTTGCTGCCGGGTATTGAGGTGAGCGGCAGTTTTGTTTCCCGGGTGTTAAATTATTATATTGCCTGGGGCATGGTTATTGTCGCTGTAATATTGCTGTTGAATCTGATCCATTCCAGGGTGGGCAGGGCATTACGTTCAATCCACGGTGCTGAAGAGGCAGCCAATGCCATGGGGGTCAACACGGCCCGGTACAAGCTGTATATTTTTGTATTAAGTGCGGTATTTGCTGCCCTTGCCGGGGTGTTTGTCACCCACTACAATGGCGGCATAGGCCCCTCTGAGGCCGGAGTCATGAAGTCAGTGCGCTATGTCGCCATAGTTGCAGTGGGCGGCATGGCAAATATATGGGGCGCGCTTATCATGGGAATTGTGTTGAATTTTCTCTCTTTGCGTGGAGTTTTCGGGTCCTATGATGATGCAGTTTTTGGGGTTATCCTGATTATTATCATGCTTTTTGCTCCGCAAGGGATATTGAATATCAATCCAGGGCAGAAGGTTAAATCGCTGTTGTCTTTTTTTGTTTCGAAGTCAGGAGAAGAGACAACAGAATGATCGGTTATTGATCGTTGCAGCAATTTTATTCAGCTTTTGAATACCTAACATAATAGAGAAAACGAACAAGGAATAACAACAGGTGGCCCTTCTTGAAATACAAAATCTGAATCGCCGTTTCGGTGGACTGCAGGCGGTGAACAGTGTCAGTTTCACAATGGAGCAGGGCATGATAAAAGCAGTCATCGGGCCTAACGGAGCCGGCAAGACAACACTCTTTAACCTGATTGCCGGGAACCTTCCGGCAAACTCAGGGAATATTTTTTTCAACGAAACGAAGATCAACGGTCGAAAACCCTATCAGATTGCCAGGCTTGGCCTGTCTAGGACATATCAGAATATAAAGCTTTTTCATGGTATGACTGCACTTGAAAATGTCATGCTTGGAAGGCATATAAGGAGTAAAGCCGGGTTTGTGGCCGGCATGCTGAATTTGCCTTGGACATGGCCCGAAGAAAGGATGATCAGGGATAAATCCATGGAGTATCTTGATCTACTTGGTGTCGCCGGCTGTGCTGACATAGAGGTCAGCAATCTTTCGTTCGGACAGCAGCGCGGCATCGAATTTGCCAGGGCCCTTGCCACAGAACCAACCCTGCTCCTGCTTGATGAACCTGCAGCGGGTCTCAATATTTACGAGACGGCTGAAATAGGCCGTCTTATTTCCAAAATACGGGAAAGCGGCATAACGATCCTGCTGGTTGAGCATGATATGTCCCTGGTCATGGATATATCTGACGAGATCGTAGTTTTGAGCTTCGGGGAAAAGATTGCTGAAGACCTGCCGCATAACATTCAGCAGAACGAGGAAGTAATACGTGTCTACCTGGGGGACGAGGGTTAGAAATTGAAAATTGAAGATTTGAAATTGAAAAGTAAAGAGTTTGCCGCTGAAAACCACTCTGGAATCGAACAATGTTAAAGATTAGAAACCTTGAAGCGGGATACGGCAAACTTCGGGTGCTGAAACGCATCTCGATGCATGTTGACCCGGGAGAGATTGTCACCATAATAGGGGCAAACGGCGCCGGGAAAACCACCTTGCTGCAGACTATAACCGGACTGGTTAAGATCGGTTCAGGTGAAATTGTATTCAAAGAGAAGAATTTGCAAAAGGTTTCACCGGAAAAAATTGTTGCTTCCGGCTGTTCACTTGTGCCGGAAGGCAGGCAGGTTTTTTCCACCATGACGGTCGAGGAAAATTTGATTTTAGGCGGATATGTCCTGGCAAAAAAGGGGGAGGGGGGAATCGATCAGGAAATTAAACGGATGTATGAGTTGTTCCCTGTATTAAAAGAACGGGAGAAGCAGTTGGCCGGAACTCTTTCAGGCGGTGAGCAGCAGATGCTTGCCATGGGCCGGGCTTTGATGGCAAAACCCTCGCTTATTATGATGGATGAACCTTCCACCGGTCTGGCGCCGCTCATAGTCAAAAGCATTTTTCAGGTTATCTTAAGGCTGCGGGAAGAAGGCAACACTGTTCTGCTGGTTGAGCAGAATGCCAAGGCAGCCTTGGGTATTGCCGACCGGGGCTATGTTTTGGAGACCGGCAAAATAATTCTTCAGGGGGCAGCTGAAGACCTCCTGCGGAACCGGGATGTGCAGCGGGCCTATTTGGGTAGAGAGTCTGATTAGATGATGTGTGACTTCGAAAAAGATTTATCTATTGCGTCTTATATCTAAAGCCTTTTTCTTTGTCATCAATCAATATATTTAAAAAAAATGATATGTTAGATCGGATGTTAAAAGGCAGGAAAGAGTTTATTAAACATAAAAGAATAATGTTAATATTTTTTAATCAGAAATCCGAAATCTAATAGCTGAAATTTAATTGGGTGCTGATATGTACTGGGAAGAAAACAGGGAATGCATGAGCAGGGAAGATTTGGAACAGTTGCAGCTTGAGAGGCTGCAGTCAACCATTTACCGGGTGGCCACGCATGTTCCGTTCTACCGGCGCAGGTTTAAGGAGATAAACCTCGATCCGGACGGCTTTCGGTTGCTTACTGAATTAAGCAGCCTGCCGTTTACCTTCAAGGATGACCTGCGTCAGAATTACCCCTACGGCCTTTTTGCCGTGCCGCTCAGGGACGTTGTCAGGATTCATTCTTCATCCGGGACTACCGGGATGGCAACAGTTGTGGGCTACACCCGGAATGACATCAAGACCTGGTCCAATCTGGTTGCCCGGGTTCTTACGGCAGCCGGTGTCACCAAGGATGATGTCATACAGATTGCCTTCGGCTATGGCCTCTTTACCGGCGGTTTTGGTCTCCACTACGGTGCAGAACGGATCGGCGCCTCGGTAATCCCCATTTCCAGCGGCAATACCAAGCGCCAGATCCAGATCATGCAGGATTTCAAAACCACAGCCCTGGTCTGCACACCCAGCTATGCCCTGATGATTGCCGACACCATGCTGGACATGGGAGTCAATATTAATGCTCTTTCTCTGAGATGGGGACTGTTCGGAGCCGAACCCTGGTCTGAGGCAATGCGCACGGAGATCAATAACAAGCTCAATATAACAGCAACGGATAACTACGGTTTAAGTGAAGTAATGGGGCCGGGTGTAGCCGGGGAATGCCTGGAATGTAAGGGGCTGCACATTAACGAAGACCATTTCCTGGTCGAAATAATCAACCCCAGCACCCTGCAGCCGGTTCAACCTGGAGAAGTTGGAGAGTTGGTCATTACCACCCTGACCAAGGAGGCCTTTCCGGTCATCCGCTACAGAACACGTGATCTGACACGACTGATAACAGAACCCTGTGCCTGCGGCAGGACAAATTACCGGATGACCAGGATCCTGGGACGCACCGATGATATGCTTATCATAAAAGGAGTTAATGTGTTCCCCACCCAGATAGAGAATGTGCTTTTTGAAATTGAAGGTACAGAACCTCATTACCGTATCGTGGTCGAACGCGAGAATCACCAGGACAAGGCCACTGTTCTCGTGGAGGTTATTGAGTCCATCTTCTTTGACGAAATGAAGAAGCAGCGGCAGCTGGTGGATACAATAAAGAAAAAGCTGGCCTCAGAACTTGGTGTTTCCGTTGATGTAAAACTGGTGGAAGAAAAAACCCTCGAACGGTTCGAGGGGAAGGGGCAGAGGGTGATTGATAAACGGGAGTTGTAGGGTATTTTAAAATTGCCCTTTCGCTCTCATTCTGTGTTGTCGGGCTCTTCAAAAAGCTCATATACGTTTAGTAAACTGCGCTTTTTAAAAACCCTTCGCCATGCCTGAAAGCTAAATTTTTTTACCCCTTGAGGACCTTACCAAGGTCCTTAGCCTTGTCCACTTCCTCTTTGAGGCTATTTACTTCTTTAACGCCGGGCACATTGTCCTCAACCAGGTTTTTCCCGGCATCCTCAGCATCTTTTATGCCTTTTTTGAATGAGCTGATACCCTTTCCGAGACCGGCTCCGATCTCAGGGAGTTTTTTGCCGCCAAAAACCAGAAAGGCAATGCCGA
This sequence comes from Deltaproteobacteria bacterium, assembly GCA_024639555.1. Taxonomy (GTDB): domain Bacteria; phylum Desulfobacterota; class Desulfobulbia; order Desulfobulbales; family BM004; genus BM004. Next base: position 5,632 of record JAHEID010000036.1, on the reverse strand, counting down.
GTATTACGATAAGTTCAGGGGTTCCGAGGCCAAACATAAAGACTCCTTGTTATATGAAAATTATGAAGCGTTACTGTGCTGCGTAATTAGCTTTTCAGGACTATTCGCCCTCTTTCGTCTCTTCAATCTTTTCTTTTTCCTCGTCCTTGGTGGCCTTCTTGAAATTCTTGATGCCTTTGCCCAGCCCGCTGCCAATTTCCGGGAGTTTCCCGGCACCAAAGATTATAACAATGATTACCAGGATAATAATAAGTTCAGGCATGCCGAGTCCGAACATGAAGCTACCTCGCAAATTAAATTATATAGCGCGGCCGGGAGAAACACACATTGTTGTAGTTTTGGGCGTAATTATTACCATTCTGACCGTTTCCGTGCCATAATATTCTATATTTACTCCTTTACAGCATTCCATGCAAATCAATTTATGCTGATGTAAAATGGTTCTCATTCTCAGCCACGGTTAGCCATTCTTTTTTATCTGCTCAGCCAAGATCATCATGTTAGCAAGGATTGCCTTTTCATCCAGGGTGGTTAACTGCCTGTTGCGCATGACAATACTGCCATTGATAACGGAATGGACAACATCCCTTCCCCTGGCAGCGTATACCATGTGGGATGGTATATGAAAGAGCGGGGTCAGGTGGGGCTGGTTCATGTCAAGAACAATGATGTCGGCTTTCTTGCCCGGCTCCAGGCTGCCTATTTCACTTTCCGCCGCCAGAACCCGGGCACCCTGGGTTGTAGCCATTTCAAGTACGGTTTCAGCAGGCATTGTTGTGGGGTCCAGCAGATTTACCTTGTGCAGTTTTGCTGCTGAGTTCATCTCTCCGAACATGTCCACGTTGTTGTTACTGGCGCTGCCATCAGTGCCAAGCCCGACGGACAGACCTGCTGCAAGCATACGTGGCACAGGCGCTATGCCGGAGGCGAGTTTCATATTGCTTTCAGGACAATGGGCAACCTTAACTCCTCTTCGCGCCAGGAGTGCAATTTCCTCATCGGTCAGCATGACGCAGTGATCTGCCACAACCCTGCCGTCCAGGAGTCCCAGGTTTTCAAGATGCATTACCGGGCTTGCCCCATGCCGCTCCTGGGATCCTTTCATTTCTTCCTCATTTTCAGCAAGGTGAATACTATAGAGGGCATCATGCTTATCAGCAATGTTTTTAAGGTTTTTTAACAGTTCAGGAGAACAGGTATAGACTGCGTGGGGAGCAACAGTGATATTGATGAGGGGATGGCCGGAGAACATGGCAAAAAGTTCTTCTACGTATTGATATCCAGCTGCAACCTCACCATAGTTTGGCGAAGGAAAGTCATGGAGGACCTCACCGATCCAGGCCCGCATCCCTGATTCCTGAGCGGCCCTGGCAACATCCTTGGCAAAAAGATACATGTCACAGAAACTGGTTGTGCCGGATTTTATCATTTCAGCCAGGGAAAGAAGAGTGGCCTGATAGACAATGTCTCCTGTAAGCTTTGACTCAACCGGGAAGATATATTCATGCAGCCATTGCATGAGAGAAAGATCATCAGCCAGACCGCGGAAACATGCCATGGCTGCATGGGTATGGGTATTGATCAGTCCGGGCATGATCAGCCCGTGTTCTGTGGCAAGCCTCTCGGCACCGGGATATTTGGCTGCCAGCTCGGAACCGATGCCGGTTTCGATAATGGTGTCCTGGAGAATAGCAACAGCACCATCCTTGACAATGGTTTTATCCTGATCCTGCAGATAAAGATACCTGCCGCTAATTAGAAGATCCGCATTATATCCTGATCGGCTCATCGCATCTCTGTTTATACAATGTGGCTGCAAACAATTTCAGGTCAATATTCATTGGTACACAGATCGAAAAATCTTTGATACGCCTTTGCACAATGTATGTATAATTGAAGCCCGGAAACATGTTTCGGTAGTAAAAAAACTAAAGGATATTGCTAATAAAATTATAAGCTTAACCAGGCAACAGGCAGTGAGGAATATGCTTGGTGATCCTGATAAAAAATTCGCGCAGCGTACAATCAGCTGCGCTCGAGAACTCTTAGAAATTATACCCTAGAGAACCTTTAAAACTTCCTTGATCAATTCCTGTAAGGCCGGTTCAATTTCCTCGGCGGCCCTGATGATATCATCCAGCAGGATGGGTGCAAAGTTGTCCGGATCATTGAAATTGGCAACAGCAGATAGCCCCAGGACCCGCATGGCCGCATGTCGGGCCACAATGACCTCAGGAACCGATGACATGCCAACCGCATCCGCTCCGGCTGCACGCAGAAACCTGGTTTCAGCCGGAGTTTCGAGGCTGGGGCCTGGTATAGCCACGTAAACCCCTGTAATGACATTGGTCATGTGCAGTTTTTCAGCACACTGCAGCGTTGCATCTATAAGCTTTTTATCATAGGGTTCAGAGAGATCCGGGAAGCGGGGGCCCCAGTCATCGATATTCGCTCCCCGCAGGGGGTTTTCTCCGATCAAGTTGAGATGGTCCCGGATTACCATAATGGTCCCGGGGCGATAATTGGGATCAAGGCCACCGGCAGCATTTGTGACCACAAGAGTATCTGCTCCGAGCAGGGACAAGGTTCTGAGCGGGAAGGTGAGTTCCCTGGTTGAATACCCCTCGTAATAATGAAAACGGCCCTGCAGCACAACCACATCCCTGTTGCGCAATGTGCCGAAAATAAGATTGCCGTGATGACCGGGAACAGTGGAACGGGGGAAATGCGGGATCTCTTCATAGGGCAGCAGGGCCTCAACCTCGATGGAGTCAATAAGACCGCCGAGGCCGGTGCCGAGAATGATAACCACAGCAGGGGGTCTCTTGATTTTGCCCTGCAGGAAGCTGACAGTCTCTTCGACATTTTTTTTGTAGACATTCATGTCTATCATTTATGCAATCCCGTAAGAGGCAAAAGATTTTTTTTGGGGTATCTTGTCTTTATAAAAGGGCACGGTGGGCAATATAATCCTGCACTGTTTTAACATCAGGATCTAATACTTCGCACCTGCTTTCCTTGTTCTCAAGCCCTTTCAACTCAGGCGGGGTCTCAGGCGATTTGCCAATCGCCTGAGTAACCGCTGCACCGAACTTGGCCGGGTGGGCAGTGGCAAGGCAGACAACCGGTACGTCAGCAGAAGCGCATGCCCGGGCCGCATTTACTCCAACTGCAGTATGGGGATCGAGAAGATAATCATGCTCACTGTAAAATGTTCTGATTGTGCCCAGGGTTTCTGGCTCAGTAACACTTTTTGAGGCGAAGTCCTGCTGAATAGTGCGCAGGAGATTGTCATCAAAGCGAAGTTTGCCGCATTGCGAAAACCCTTCAAAATCCCTCTTGGTCCTGTCTGTATCACAATCGTAAAGATAATAAAGGTAGCGCTCAAAATTACTTGCCACCTGGATGTCCATGGATGGACTGCTGGTGGCCACTACCTCGGAAACGGAATAATCACCGCGGGTGACGAAACGGGTGAGCAGATTATTTTCATTGGTTGCCAGGATGAGTTTCCGGATTGCGCCCTGCGGCAGGATATTTCTGGCAATATACCCTGCAAAGATATCCCCGAAATTTCCGGTGGGTACGGAAAAGTCGATGGACTCCTCTCCGGTTTCAGCCGTTACTTTGAACCAGGCATAAACATAGTAAACGATCTGGGCCAGAATGCGGGCCCAGTTTATGGAGTTGACTGCACCCAGGTGGTATTTGTCTTTGAAGGGGATGTCATTGAAAATTGCCTTGACAATGGCCTGTGCGTCATCAAAAGTGCCCTTGATGGCGAGGTTGAAGACATTGGGATCAATGACCGTTGTCATCTGGAGTTCCTGGATGGGGCTCACCCTTTTATGGGGGTGCAGGATAAAGATATTGATGCGCTCTTTGCCCCGCACTCCGTATATGGCTGCCGAGCCTGTATCCCCGGAAGTAGCACCGATTATGTTCATTTTGCTTCCTGTTTCCTCCAGGATATGTTCAAAGACATTGCCGAGAAACTGCAAAGCCACATCCTTGAAGGCCAGAGTCGGTCCATGGAAGAGTTCCAGGATAAAAATATCACCCTTTTTGACTAAGGGTGTAATTTCGGGATGACTGAAGGTTGCGTACGAACGGGTAATGATTTTTTCGAGCTGGTCAACAGCGATGTCGGTAATAAATAAACGGAAGATTTCCGAAGCCAGTTGCTGGAAGGAATATGACTGCCAGCGACGCAGTGATTTCGGATCCACCGTGGGCAAAACTTCTGGCAGCAGGAGCCCGCCGTCCCTGGCAAGTCCCATCATCACCGCATCCTTAAATGATATCGGAGAGATCCCCCCCCTGGTACTTATATAGTGCATGATTTTTCCGCTGTATCTTTAAATTAAACTGGCCCAGGCTCCGTTCTGTGATGCATGCAACAACGTTACGGTCTTTGTTTAGCAGAATATGCTCTCAAAAAGCAAGCACAAGCATCATGGCAGGAGTGAACGTTTCAATCAGGATATAATCAGGCTTCTGCCTGTCATTTCATGGGGTATGGGTAGATTTTGCAGGCTGAGAATGGTTGGGGCGATATCACGCAGAGAGCCTCCCTGACGTAATGTTGCGGTTTTGTGTTGGTCACTTATAAGGATGAAAGGCACCGGATTAGAGGAATGGGCGGTGATTGGGCAATTTGTGTGCAGATCACACATGGTTTCCGCTTTACCGTGGTCTGCAGTGATAACAACAGTTCCGCCTTTTGCCCTAAATTTTTCCACAATTTCCCCAAGGCAGGTATCCACCACTTCACAGGCCTTGACCGCCGCTTCCATTATGCCGCTGTGGCCAACCATGTCTCCATTGGCAAAATTGAGGACAATGAGAGAATAGGATTCACTGTCCATGCGGCGCAGGAGTTCCTCGGTCACCAGGTAAGCACTCATCTCCGGTTTTAGGTCATAGGTCGTCACATCTTTCGGCGAGGAGATCAGGATACGATCTTCCAGCGGGAAAGGTTGCTCCCGGCCGCCATTAAAAAAATAGGTGACATGGGCGTATTTTTCTGTTTCAGCAATGCGGAGCTGTTTGAGGCCGGAAGCGCTGATCTCCTCGGCCAGAATATGGTCCAGGCCGACTGGGGGGAAAACAACAGGCAGGGTGAAATGTTTGTCGTACCGGGTGAAAGTAACGTATTCAGCCAATGCAGGCCGGCAATTTAGCGTAAATTCATTCCACTTTTTATCAGTAAAGACACGGGTCAGCTCCCGGACACGGTCGGCTCTGAAATTAAACATCAGGACAACATCATTATCCTTGACCGTCGCAACAGGACCGCCGTTTTCCTCAAGCAGGACAATAGGTCTAATGAATTCATCGGTCTCGCCCCGGTGGTAAGCGTCTTTCACTGCCTGAACAGGGTCTCGTCCCTGGACACCCTGACCATCAACAATGGCCTGCCAGGCAACCTTTACCCTTTCCCAGCGCGTATCGCGGTCCATGGCATAAAAGCGGCCTGAAATGGTGGCCAGGCGGCCTGTGCCGATCCAGACCAGCTCATGCTGCAGCTGGCTTATAAAATCAAGTCCGCTGGTTGGAGGTGTGTCCCTGCCATCCATGAAGGCATGGATATAGACCTCGGTAAGTCCCTGGTCGGAAGCCATTTTGAGCA
>JAHEID010000035.1 GCA_024639555.1 Deltaproteobacteria bacterium | reverse complement strand
CCTGCGAGGATGTGCACGGTGCCTGCCTGTTGTGGGAAGAGTTCAGGCCAAAGCTTGAAAAACAGAAGCTCTGGCAGCTTTTTGCAGATTTGGAAACACCCCTGCTGCCGATCCTGGCAGAGATGGAACTGGCCGGCATCAAGGTGGACATTGCTCTTCTGCAGGAGCTATCCCTGGAATTCAGCGCAAAATTGTCTGAACTTGAAAAAGAGATATACAAACTTGCCGGCCAGGAATTCAACATCAACTCTCCCCGGCAGCTGGGGGAGATACTCTTTGACAAGCTCAAACTGCCGCACGGACGTAAGACCAAGACAGGGTATTCCACTGATGTCAAGGTGCTTGAAAAGCTCTCTTTTCATGAGTTGCCCCAGGCAATGCTCATCCACCGCAACCTGAGCAAGCTGCAGTCAACCTATGTGGAGAAGCTGGCCGGTCTTGTCCATGCAAAGACAGGCAGGGTGCATACCTCCTTCAACCAGACGGTTACCGCCACCGGGCGGCTTTCCAGCAGCAGCCCCAACCTGCAGAATATTCCTATCCGAACCGAGGAGGGACAGCGTATCCGCCAGGCCTTTGTGCCGGAAAAAGGGCATATCTTTGTTGCCGGCGACTATTCACAGATCGACCTGCGGGTCCTGGCCCACTATTCACAGGACAAGGCTCTTTTGGAGGCATTCCGTTCAGGCCAGGATATCCATAACCGGACCGCGGCCGAAATATTTTTTGTCTCGCCCATGCTGATCACGCCCCAGATGCGGCGGGTGGCCAAGACCATCAACTTCGGCATTGTCTACGGTATGAGCAGTTTCGGGCTCGCCGGGCAGTTGAACCTGAGCCGCAGGGAGGCGCAGACCTTTATTGACCGCTATTTCAAACATTATGCCGGGGTGCAGCAGTTCATGGAGGATATTGTCAAGCAGGCCAGGAAGGAGCGCCATGTGACCACGCTGTTAAACCGTATCCGGCTTCTGCCTGACATAAACAGCTCCAACCGGACCAGGCGGGAATTTGCCGAGCGCACCGCCATCAATACCCCCATCCAGGGAACGGCAGCCGACATTATCAAGCTGGCCATGATCAGGGTGGACCAGGAACTGAAAGAGGCCGGGCTCAAGGCAAAAATGCTTCTGCAGATCCATGATGAGCTCGTATTCGAGGTGCCTGAAAAAGAGGTGAACATGACCGAGAAACTTGTCAAGGAATGCATGGAATCGGTGATGCAGCTTGACGTTCCCCTGGTGGTCAATATATCGGTAGGCAAAAATCTCTCTAAAGTCTGATCTTTTCGGGCTTCAGCTGTTGACATCTTGGGATTTAATGAAAAGAGTTTAACTATAGACAGAAACAAAAACTATTTGTTCAAGCTGTTTAAATAGCGCTGGGCGGCAGCAATGAAATTCGAGCGTTTCAGAAAGCCTTTATTGGTTGCGTTTGCCGTAATTGTTATACTTTTCCTGGCAGGTCTTATCGGCACACCGTATCTCATTGATATGGGCCTGGAACGATGGATCGCGTCCCGCGGTCCGGAAATTGTGCAGGTTGAGAATGTCGATTTTAATCCTTTCAGCGGCCGGCTCTCAATGGACAACCTTGTGGTTGAGACCAAAAGCGGCCGCACCCTCACTATTGCCCAGGCCTACCTTACCTTCTCCTGGAAGCAGTTATTCATAAAGCAGCTATATTTAAAAGAACTGGTGCTTCGGGAGACATTTTTACGTGTTGACAGGCTCGGGGATAGCGGTTTTCGAGTAGGCGGGCTTATTTTGAGCGAGCTGGCCGGCGGCGCCGAAGCCAAATCGGACAAACCTGGCTGGGAGGTTGGTATAGGCCGTTTTGAACTGCAGAAGGCAAGAGTCGACTATGACACACCAGAGCTGGCCGCTACATACTTTATTGATGAGTACACTCTCACCGGCCTTGAAACATGGGACAAGCAGAAACCGGTACAGATGGAGCTTGCGGGCCGGATAAATGAAAGCCCGGTGCATATCAGGGCTGAGATCAAGCCCTTAGACGTGGTCAGGAGCTGGAAGGGTTCGATTATCCTTGAAAAAGGCTCACTGGAATTGTTCTCCAAGGTGCGCGGCCTGCAGGAGTATGCACCTACAGGCTTTGTTGATATAGACCTGAAGGTGAATGCCGAGATGCAGGCAGACGCCGGCATCATCCTTGATGCTGAAGGGACTGTCGCCTTGAACAATCTGCAGCTCCAGTATGAAGGGTATGCGCTGCAGCAGGAAAAGGTCGCCTGGCAGGGAAGTATTGCAGGCAGTAAAGCAGCTGCGCAGAAGCTGACACTGGAAGTAGACGGGAAACTGGCAGCCAATGATCTGGCACTGGAGAGCAGTGTAAAATCCCTGCAGCTGCAGCTTGGAGTTTTCAACTGGCAGGGGAAAGCCGGGCTAAACCGGCAGGAGGATGCCTCCATAACCTTTGGCTCTGATGGGACTGTTGATTTAAGCAAACTGCAGCTCCAGTATGAAGGAAATGGGCTCAAGCAGGAGAATATTGCCTGGCAGGGAAGTATGGCAGGCAGTAAAACAGCTGCGCAGAAGCTGACACTGGAAGTTGACGGGAAACTGGCAGGCAATGATCTTGCACTGGAGAGCAGCGTAAAATCCCTGCAGGTGCAGCTTGGAGTTTTCAGCTGGCAGGGGAAAGCCGGGATAAATCAGCAGGAGGAATCTCTTGTCGTTACAATGGAATCAGGGCTTGACGGTGATGATGTCAGTGTCCGTGATCTGCAGAACGATGTGGGTTTGCTGGGCCTGAAAAAATTCAATGTTGACGGGATAAAGATCAGCAGCCTGGAAAATATCCGCGTTGCACAGGCGGATTTGCAGAAACTGCGGCTCGTGGAAAAGAGGAACGGAACGGATGAGGGGGAGAAAGAAGCGGTGGTTCCCCTCTTGCAGGCCGCTGCAATTGCGATAAGCAATACCAGCCTGGAGACCGGCAATGACCTCTCCATAGAGTCGATCAACCTGAATGATCTGCAGGCTGATATTCGCCGTAACAAGGACGGCAGCTGGCAGATCATTCCTGCTGTGCCTCGGAGCAGCCCTGAAACAATCCCGGTAGAGCCTGTTGCCGAAGGGGATAAAGTGGCTGCAGATGCGAAACCGTTCAGGCTGCGGTTGAACGAGGTGCAGACAGGCGGATCAAGCTTTGTCAATGTAACAGACGAATCACTGCGGCAGCCCTTTCATACAACTTTTCATATCAAGGAATTGCAGGTTGCCGGTCTTGACACCGGGAATTCAGACCCGCCTGCCCGCTTGAAAATCGAGGGCCAGGTGGAAGACTATGGAACGCTCACATTTGGCGGCACGCTCAAACCTGCTGATAAACCCATAACCCTGGATATGAAAGGGACGATCAACGCCCTTGACATGGTGCCCTTTACTGCCTATACCGGCAAGACAATCGGCTATAATGTCACCAACGGCCAGATGGATGCAGATATCGTCATGAACATTGACAGGGGAAAGATGGACGGTACCTTTGATCTGCGCTTGCGCAAGTTTGAAATTGCCAAGGTAGACCCGGACAAGGTGGCGGAGATTGACAATCAAATGGATGTTCCGCTGGGAACGGCACTGTCCATGCTGCGTAACAAGAAAGATGAGATCAGCCTCAAGCTTGAACTGAAGGGCGAAATCGATAAACCGGAATTCGGCATAAAGGATGCCATCAACCAGGCGCTTGCCAGGGCTATGAAGTATGCGGCATTGAGCTACCTTAAATATACCCTGCAGCCTTTCGGCACCTACATTACCATTGCCCAGGTTGTTGGCAAAGCAGGAAAGGAGATCGCAAAGGTTAGGCTTGATCCGATCACGTTCCCGGCTGCTGAAATTGTCCTGGATGAAACAGCCAGTCAGTACCTGGTAAAAGTGCAGGAGGTATTGAGCAACCGGCCGGAATTACGAATTGAGTTGTGCGGTAAAGCTGTAGCCAGGGACCGTATCGCCTTGTTGGAGAGAAGGCAGGCGCTGGAGAAAAAAGAACAAAAACAGGGTGAGATAAAAAAGGAGACAGCAGCAGTGGAAGAGGCTGTCTCTGATGAAATACTGCTGGACTTTGCCAGGGAAAGGGCAAAGCTCGTCAAGGAAGCACTGGTCAATCAGTATTCCATTAACCATGAGCGCATTTATCTCTGTTTGCCTGAAATTGATGATACACCCGACAAGGAGCCGTACGTGGAATTACTTCTTGACTAGATGATCCTTTCAGCTGAGATCTGCAATTACTGGCACTCCATCTGAGAGGTTTATTACGGTATTGATCATCTGGTCTGAAAATCACTATGTAAAGTTAAACTATCCACTGGACACCTTAACTCATAATACGTTCGTTGAAAGTCAAGATTGTGGCAAGAGGTGTGGACTTTTAGGAAATTTTGACAAACCATAAGTTGCTTCATCCAGTTCGCAATTAATTTAAATCCTTTCACTTGCCATTTGCTCTTGCGCCACACTATTTTTCTTGTGTTTTTATCTGTAGAGGTTTTATTTCTTCTCCCCAGTAAACAGTCCGATGCGGGAACGGTATCTCAATGCCCTTATCATCAAAGGTTTTTTTCAAACGTCTCCGGAATTCTCTTCCAACCGCCCATTGTTCAATAGGCTTTGTTTTAAACCTGGCTTTGATTACAACTGCACTGTCGCCAAATTGATCGACCCCGAATATTTCTATAGGCTCAAGTATTTTATTTTTATGATCAGGGTCAGCTCGCAGGTCATCAGCAACCTGCTGGATCACCTCAACTACCCTGTCGGTGTCTTCCTTATATGCAACGCCGATATCAAACACTATGCCAGACCAATTCTTGGTCATATTGGACAACGTATTTATTTTACCGTTTTGGAAGATATGAACTACTCCTGAAAGATCACGTAAGACAATAGTGCGCAATCCTACATGCTCAACCAAACCGCCTGTGCCGTTGATGATGGCCACATCACCTTTGCGTATCTGATTTTCCAACAGCATAAAAAAGCCTGAAATGAAATCTCGAACCAATTCCTGTGCCCCGAAGCCTATGGCAAGTCCGACAATCCCGGCACCAGCTATTATTGGTGCGATATCGATGCCAATTTTTCGGAGGATCAGCATACCGATTATCAGCCATAAAATAATCTTGATCATTGACCGCAGGATGTTGAGGAGCGTATCAATGCGTTTTTCCATTTCCGTTGTATCTATCTCCGTCCCGCTTTCCATATGTTTTGTCATAAAAGGTTTCAGGCGATGGAGGAATATGTTTGTCAGCTTCAAGGCCAAAAAAGCCATGACGAAAATAATAAGCAGCGAAGGTAGCGTGGTAATTAACCAGACAACTGTCTGTGAAATTATTTCCTGCCAGAATGTTGGTGATAACCATGTATCCATGTGAGGTGACTCCCTACAAATATTATTTACACTGGTGAAATCTTTAAAAACTCTTTTCCGATCAAAATGTTGTGCTGTTGATGAAATGCTCCTAACATTTCAGGATAAAATACGTAGAAATTATTAATTCTATGTCGACTATTATGAATTAGCCTAATTTTGCCTAGCTGTCTAGTCAAGAGAGATGCCGTGGGTAAAGGGTGGGAATTGATTGTAGTTAAAATATTATCGATGGCTGCTGTACAACTTAGCTTGATCTAGGTTTAACAAAAGCCACTATTTTGGCAAGAAAATTCAACCAATAATTTTGTTGAAATAAATAACTGCAAGCGTCATAGTTCGCACCTGTTTTTCAGTCCACTTCTGAGGTCATTCTTAAACAGCAGGGCCAGGAAATTAAAATCGAGTGAACCTAGATGAATATCTTTATTCAAAATATCTTTTCCCAGTTAAAGGTAATATTCAGTCCAACGGCCTTAGGTGCTCAATTTGCTCAAATTCTGTCGAAATTGATTATCGGCGCAGTAGTGTTAGCTGCGTTTTATTTTGCCTGGTTTCTCTTCAGTCCTGTTTTGAAAATGGTATTCAAGCGCAGCAGGACGAATGAAATGACCAGTACTTTCCTGGCCACTCTTTCCAAGTACACCTTGCTCATTGTCGGCCTTGTCACAGCACTGGATTCCATGGGGATAAAAGTAGGCGCCGTTCTTGCTTCTCTGGGAATAGCAGGGTTGACAATAGGTTTTGCGGCCCGCGATTCTCTTTCAAATGTCATATCAGGTCTTCTCATTTTTCTCGATCGCCCCTTTGTTATTGGAGACATAGTTGAAATTGAGGGTTTTTACGGCAGGGTTGAAAAAATCACCCTGCGTTCAACACGGATCATTACATCAGATGGGAAAATGCTGGCAGTTCCCAATACGGAAATCATTAATAAAACAGTGGCTTCATTTACCAATTTCCCCCACTTACGTTTGGATATTAAAGTTACTATTGGAGTTAATGAAGACATTGAAAAGACACGACAAATTCTGTTTAACCTGTTGGAGAATAGGTCGGAATACCTTAAAGAACCACCTCCGCGTGTAGTGGTGACATCATTGAATGACTACAATGTTGCAATCGAACTGCAGGTATGGCTTAAGGATGAGCGCGCGCATATAGAAAAACGCTATAAATTACGAGAGGAGGTATTTAATGCTTTGCATGCTGCAGGCATTGAAATGCCTTTCGAGACTTTTTCAATAACCCCGGTTCAGGTTACATCTTTTCAAGACCTGCCAAAGGCATAAAGCTGACAGTTAAACATACGATGACAAACTCTTTCCGGTCTGTCCGAGTTTCGAAAGAGGGATTATTGAAAAGAAATATCTCATGGTACTAAATCTTCTGCTACTTTTAGTCGGTCTCTCCCTTCTTCTGGGAGGTGGAGACCTCCTTGTTCGAGGAGCCTCCGCTTTAGCAAAGGATTTTGGGGTCCCTCCACTCATTATAGGTTTGACGATAGTAGCTTTTGGGACCAGCGCACCGGAACTTTCTGTTAATCTTTTGGCCATTTATCAAGGCAACACAGAAATTTCTTTTGGTAATATAATCGGTTCCAATATCGCCAATATTGGGTTAATTCTCGGTATTGCAGCAATAATTAGACCATTGGCAATAGAAGGGGTTATTATTACTCGAGAAATTCCAATGATGGTTCTCGCCTCTCTTCTCGTCTTGATTACTGGGATGGATATTTATGTTCGTAATTCTCCAAACGTTTTTGACCGATCAGACGGCCTTGTTTTTCTTCTGATTTTTTGTGTTTTTCTGTTTTATACAATCGGTGATGTTATTCGCAGAAGGAAGGAAGATCCGCTTCTTCAACAAGCTAAAGAATTATCAGAGAAAAAAAGTTTTAAAAAAAATATTTACAACCTGTGCCTGTTCATTGCCGGGCTTATTTTTTTGGTTTCTGGTGGTAAAGTAGCAGTCGATGCTGCCGTGATCGTTGCTGAAGTACTCAATGTGCCGCGGGTTATTATCGGGCTGACAATTATTGCTATCGGCACCAGTTTGCCTGAGCTGGTCACTTCAGGTATTGCCACTTGGAAGGGGCACACGGATATTGCCATTGGTAATGTTGTTGGATCAAATATATTTAACCTGCTTTTAATTAATGGCTTATGTTCAACATTGCGACCAATCCCGATTCCATCATCAGGTGGCGGACAAGATCTCTTAATGATGGTCTTTCTTTCACTTTTATTATTGCCGCTTTGTGTCACAGATAAGAAGAAAATTGTGCGTTGGGAAGGGGTGATGCTGTTAATTCTATATTTCATATTTAGCGGCTGGAGAATCTATGCAGGATAGTTTGAACAGCGATGAAGGGGTCGCCAAACAATTGGTTCAATATTGCCCCCCAATTTGCTGATTTGTTCAGTAAGCAGCAAGCAAAATGTAAAACTTCCGGACAGTTCCATGATGTCCAGAAAGGAGGGCATAATGCACATTAAACTTGTTTTCAGTCTTATTTTGGCTGGCCTGGCCGTTCTTTTTGTCATCCAGAACGTTGCAGTTGTTGAAATCAGTTTTATGCTCTGGACCGTCAGCATGTCTCGATCACTGCTGATATTTTTTCTTCTGTCCATCGGAATAATCATCGGCTGGCTCATGCACAGCTATATCATTCATAGGCGCAATGCTTCCGATCAGGGATAAAAGTATATCGGCCCATATTTATTTCAAAAACGTAATACTTCTGCAACGATTGTTGCGTTTCATAGACAGGATAAACTCCAGGCTTGCCGCTATCCATCATGACCTGTGGATGTTTCCTTAATGGACAAGGTGTCCAGTGGATATGTTGTGTTAAAGCTGAATCACACCAAGCTTTAATTTGTGATAGGTTGGGGTACTTATTATACCATCTCCCGGAAGGGGCATTAAATGACTTGGTCGTTTGAAATAGCAAACTAAAAAGGCGGGGCCGAGCGGCCCCGCCTTTTTAGTTCAGTGGTAAAGTTTACAATTAATGCTTGAATGAGCGCTGGCCCGTGAACATCATGGTGACCTGCGGGTTGGCCTCGTTGCAGGCCTGTATTGTCTGGTAATCATTCATGGAACCGCCGGCCTGCAGGATGGCGGACACTCCCTGTTCAATGCCTACATCGGCACCGTCCCGGAAGGGAAAGAAGGCGTCGGATATCATGACGGAGCCCGGCAGTCCGGCCCTGTCAGCCAGGGTCTTGGCATCAATTTCTTCCTGCTCAGCCCTGTCGCGCCTGCCCTGCTTAACTTCGAGAGCCAGGTCGGCATAGGGGATGCCATGCCTGTCAAAACAGACGATATCAGCATATTTGCTATAGGCCTTGTGCACTGCAATCTCGGCAACGCCCACACGGTCCTGTTCTCCGGTGCCGATGCCGACGGTACAGCCGTCCTTGACATAAAGGACCGAATTGGAGGTGACCCCGTGCTCCACGGCCCAGCCGAAGAGCATGTCATCAATCTCCCTGTCAGTGGGCGCGCGTTCTATTTTGTATTCCTTACCCTGGCTAGTGGAGACAGCAGGTTTCAGATCTCCACGCGAGCGGATCGAGTTGACAGCTGACTGCTGGATAATGATGCCGCCGTCAATCAAGCTCTTGAAATCCACGAAACGGAATTGCTCGAATTCGGCCAGCCTGTCGATGCGGGCCATGCGGATGATGCGCAGGTTTTTACGTGAGGCGATAATATCAATAGAGCCCTCCTCAAATTCTGGCGCGCAAACAACCTCGAGGTAGTTGTCCTTAATCAGGCTTGCCGTGTCCCTGTCACAGGGCCGGTTGAGGATAAGTGCACCACCAAAGGCGGCTAAGCGGTCGGCCCGGTTGGCATTGTTATAAGCATCTGCAAGCGATGAACCGCAGGCGGCGCCGCATGGGTTGTTGTGCTTGAGGATGACAGCCGCCGGCCGGTCCATGAGGTACTTGATGATATTAAGGCCGTTGTCCACGTCGGTTAAGTTGATCTTGCCGGGATGCTTGCCCACCTGCAGCATGTCTTCCACCGGAATGCCGGACACCAAACCATGGCCCGCTTCGATGAACTTGCAGTCACCCAGCACCAGGTTGCCGTTGACCAGTTCGTAAAGGGCGGCTTCCTGGTCCGGATTTTCACCGTAGCGGATACCGCGTTCGTCCACTGAGCCGTCCTCCTGGGGAATGGCCCAGGTCCGTTTCCTGTAGACCAGGGTCTGGTCGCCGAAGGATATTTTCATCTCCAAGGGGAAATGGTCACCGAGAATGGTCGTGTACATTTTTTTCAGATCAGCCATGGTAAAACTCCTTGTATGTAAGAGTGAAAAAGTGAAAGGTTTTCCAGAGAATAGCGTAGTCGAGTATCTAATATTTTGTGGCCCAATCTGCAAGCTGAAATCCTTTTCTTCGCGTCTTTTTAAAGGTATGCATCTCTAAAAAAACAGAGAATGATTTGTAATTACAGGCTGGAATAATTGAAGTAATATAGTGAATAACAGACACCGTTCCGGGAAAGAGTATTGTGAAGGTGATTTCCTGCACTGGCTGAACAATTTGTGCAATTCTACAGGCCGCTCCGCTAAATTACGAAGCCCGTAGCCTGCTGCGGCTCTTATTGGTCATAATTTTTCGCTCTGCGATTCCTTGAATTGGACATAAATTGTCAAAAGGTTTGCAAATCACCTCTTTGATTGCGCATGAATTGATATTGTACTGAACGTTTTTATTAATAATAACATTGCATTTTGGGAAATTTTTGGCATGGAAATAAAGCTCTTACAGGATATTGCCATAATTTTCGGGCTTGCCATTATCGTTTTACAGGTCTGCCACAAGATAAAACTGCCAGCCATCATTGGCTTTCTGCTGACCGGGGCCCTGGTTGGACCGCATGGCCTGCACCTGGTTAAAAGTGTACACGAAGTTGATCTGATGGCAGAGATCGGCGTGGTGCTGCTCCTTTTTACCATCGGTCTCGAATTTTCCCTAAAAGAACTGTTCCGCTTGAAAAGGCTTGTCCTCATCGGCGGTTCTCTCCAGGTTTTTCTCACAATTATAGTCACAAGCGCCATAATTTTCTTCGGTTTCAAACTACCCGCAAACCGGGCAATCTTTATCGGGTTTCTCATGGCATTGAGTAGTACGGCAATAGTGCTCAGGCTATACCAGGAAAGGGCTGAGCTTGATTCGCCCCACGGGGAAACCATACTTGCCATTCTTATTTTCCAGGATATAATTGTTGTCTTGCTCATGCTCCTGACCCCCTTTCTGGCAGGCGCAGGAGGGCAAGGCTTAGAACTGATGAAGTCGCTTCTTGTCATGCTTGCCAAGGCAGGAGTAATTCTGGGGTTAGTCCTGCTGGCCGCCCGTTATCTGGTGCCGCATGTCCTGTTTCTGGTCACACGCACGAGAAGCCGTGAAATGTTTTTGCTTTCCATAGTGGCCATCTGCCTTTTCACCGCCTGGCTGACATCTCTTGCCGGCCTTTCCCTCGGACTCGGCGCCTTTCTTGCCGGTCTGGTCATTTCCGAATCGGAATACAGTACCGCGGCACTTGGCAACATGACACCTTTCCGGGACATATTCATGAGCTTTTTCTTTGTCTCGATCGGCATGCTGCTTGATGTGCGGCTTTTGCTGAGTCACCCGGGAATCATAGGGCTGTTGACAGTTGGCATTGTTTTTATGAAATTTGCTATAGTCCTTTTGATTTCCATATTTCTGGGTGTTTCACTGCGCAGCGCCCTTCTCACCGGTCTTGCCCTGGTGCAGGTCGGCGAGTTTTCCTTTGTGCTCTCCAGGTTCGGGCTGGAGCACAATTTTCTGGCTGGGCAGCGGTACCAGTATTTTCTGGAAGTGGCGGTCATCACCATGGCCATCACACCTTTTCTTATTTCACTCAGCCCGCGGCTGGCTCAAATCATGCTGCGTCTGCCGTTCCCGGACAGGATGAAAAGGGGACTGGCTCCGATGCAGCAGGAAAAAGCAGGATCAGGGGCAAAAGCGCTGAGCAACCACATTATTATTATCGGGTATGGCCTCAACGGACAAAACCTTACCAAGGCAGCAATGAGTGCAAATATTCCCTATATTATCATTGAGACAAATCCGGAAACAGTCAGGAGGGAAAAAAAAGAGGGGAAAAATATCATCTACGGAGACGCCACCCATATCCCGGTGTTGGAACAGGCAAATATAGTCAGTGCACGGGTGGTTGTTATTGCCATCTCAGATTATGTGGCCAGCCGCCAGATAACCCGCCAGATCAAGGAGTTGAACCCGTATCTCCATCTCATCGTCAGGACACGTTTTGTAAGTGAAATTGGTCCCTTAAGTGAACTGGGTGCGGACGAGGTAATCCCGGAAGAATTCGAGACGGCAGTTGAAATATTTATCAGGGTTCTGCAGCATTACCTTGTGCCGCAGCAGGATATTGACAGGTTTATGGCCGAGGTGCGTGCAGACGGCTACCAGATGCTGCGCTCCCAGCCGCGCTCCCTGGTCTCCATCTACGATATGAGCGGCTGTCTGTCAGAGTCCGAGATGAAGGTGATACAGCTGGAAGAAGGGTCTCCATTTGCCGGCAAGACCATAGCTGAAATCGGTATGCGCAAGAATTTTGGCGTAACCATCATGGCCATTCGCCGGCAGGAAAAAATGACGCCCAATCCTGCAGCGGATACCGCGCTGCAGGCTGGTGACGTGCTCATCCTTTTCGGCACCTCGGAAGATATGAATAAATGCCTGGAAATGTGCCGCACTGCAAATCCATCAGTATCTCACTGAGGTAGAGGAAAATTTCCCGGCAGTTTCCCTAGGTTTCTATCGATTCACCTTGACAAATTAGGTGTTTTTACCTATAGATGAAAGATCAATCCAGGTCGATCGACAATTCAATTTAAAAATTACCACGACTCAATTTTTGTGGGAATGTTTTTATATAAGTAACTATTTTTTCGAGAATATCGGCTCCATTGGAAACTTCATATGAATTTGCAATAACACAGAAAGTGTATTTGCTAAAACAAAATGGAGGTAGATCATGGCAGAGAAAAAAGAGTTAACTCCCCAGGAAATG
Organism: Deltaproteobacteria bacterium; assembly: GCA_024639555.1. GTDB lineage: Bacteria > Desulfobacterota > Desulfobulbia > Desulfobulbales > BM004 > BM004. Next base: position 6,754 of record JAHEID010000035.1, on the reverse strand, counting down.
TCGATCCATCAGGATGCGCAGGCCATGATCATCAAGGCCCGCAGGGACGGAGTGGAAACAGCATGGGACAGACTCCAGGAACAGACCCCCCACTGCACCTTCTGTGAACAAGGGCTTTCGTGCCGGAACTGTGTAATGGGTCCCTGCCGTATCAGCCCAAAAGGAGACAAGCGGCAGCGGGGTGTCTGCGGAGCGGATGCCGATGTCATTGTGGCCCGTAATTTTGGAAGGTTTGTGGCTGGAGGAGCAGCAGGACACTCTGACCACGGCCGAGATCTCATCGAGGTGCTGGAGGCCATTGTTGAAGGCCGTACAAGTGACTATAAGATCATGGATGAGGAAAAGCTTGTCAGGATTGCTGTAGAACTGGGCATTGAGACTGACGGCAGAGAGATAATGGAAGTTGCCAAGGGCCTCGTGGACGTATTGTATGCGGATTTCGGCAGCAGAAAGTCCGAGGTGGCATTCCTGACAAGAGTACCGGAGAAGCGTCGGGCCATCTGGCAGAATCTCGGTATCACCCCCAGGGGAGTGGACCGGGAAATAGCTGAGATGATGCATCGGACGCATATGGGATGTGACAACGATGCGCCTAACACACTTCTGCATGCAGCCCGGACAGCACTTGCGGACGGCTGGTCTGGTTCCATGATCGGCACGGAGCTTTCAGATTGCATCTTTGGAACACCTACACCTAAGATGTCAACAGCCAACCTTGGTGTACTGAAAGAAGATAAGGTGAACATCCTGGTTCATGGTCATAATCCCATCGTTACAGAGATGATCTTTAAGGCTGCTAACGAACCTGAAATTGTTGCCATGGCCGAAGAAAAGGGCGCCAAGGGAATAAACCTTGCAGGGCTCTGCTGCACCGGCAATGAGCTGCTTATGCGCCAGGGGGTACCCATGGCCGGAAACCATCTCATGACCGAACTGGCTATTGTAACAGGCGCGGTTGAGGCTATTGTTGTTGATTATCAGTGCATCATGCCCAGCCTGGTACAGGCGGCGGCCTGTTACCATACCAAGTTTATCACCACGGCGAACAAGGCAAAATTCACAGGCGCCATCCATTTTGATTTCAGGCCTGAAACAGCCATGCAGCAGGCCAGGGAAATTGTCGGGTTGGCCATTGATGGCTATGTCAGCCGCAACCAGGACAGGGTGGAAATTCCGGTGGCGCCGGTGGAGATCATGACCGGATTTTCAAACGAGGCAATTCTGGGCGCCCTGGGCGGCAGTCTTGATCCGTTCCTAGATGCAATAAAAGCCGGCAAAATAAGAGGCTGCGTCGGTATTGTAGGCTGCAACAATCCTAAAGTGCAGCAGGATTCCAGCAACGTCGGATTGGCAAAAGCATTGATCGCCAAGGATATCCTTGTCCTTGCAACAGGCTGTGTGACAACTGCTGCAGGGAAAGCCGGTTTACTGGTGCCTGCGGCTATTGAAATGGCGGGACCTGGTATCAAGGAAGTTTGCGGCAGCCTCGGCATCCCGCCTGTTGTACATATGGGCAGCTGTGTTGACAACTCACGCATCATGCACCTGTGTGCCCTCATTGCTGGTGCCTTGGGTGTTGACATAAGCGATCTGCCCGTAGGGGCGTCATCTCCGGAATGGTATTCCGAGAAAGCTGCTGCTATCGCAACCTATGCTGTGGCCAGCGGCATACATGTACATCTCGGTCACCCGCCTAATATCCTTGGTTCGCAAACTGTCACCGACCTGGCATTAAATGGCCTCAAAGGCTTAGTCGGTGCTGTATTTCACGTGGAGCCTGATCCCTTACAAGCGGCAGAGTTTTTTGACCAGCTCATCGGGGATAAACGGGAAGCGCTTGGCTTAGGTAGATAGGATAGGTTTATTCATAACATCCTTTAAAGGGTTGTGACCTGACAGGCTGCAGCCCTTTTTAATAAGTTGCATGGGAAAAGCCTGACAGGAGGGCTCGTTTGCTTGGGTGCAGGAGTGTTTGTTTGATTGAATAAAAGCAAAACAGTAAAATTCACACATGCGCTATTTTATTTGGGGGCTTTTTTGGATAGGAGTATATCTTAGCCTGGCCTTGTTTCCCTGCCTGATTTTGCTGTATGGCAGTATGCCTGGCGGTTACGGTTTCTGGTGGGATTTTTCCATGGCGCTGGGCTTTGCCGCAGCATCCATGATGGCCCTGATGTTTTTCCTTACTGCCAGGTTCAAACGGGCAGCCCTGCCGTTTGGTGTTGATATTATCTATTATTTCCACAAGCATATTTCCCTGCTGCTTTTTCTTTTTGCTGCCGTGCATGCTGTTATTCTACTGTGCACCGAGAAGGTTGTTTGGGAAATGCTCAGGCCTGAACAGATCAACAGGTATATGGCAGCGGGCATTGTTTCCTTTATTTTGCTTGCGCTTATGGTTTTTTCATCGTTGTGGCGGAAACAGCTGCAGATCCATTATGACAATTGGCGCCTGATCCATGCATTTCTGGCCGTTGCCGCCTTTATCCTCGCCTTGGTGCATATTGAAGGCGTCGGTTACTATATAGCCACACCGGCCAAACGAATTATCTGGGGAGCGATTATGGGGTGCTGGGTGTTGCTGCTTCTTTATGTCCGCCTCATCAAACCTTTTGTGCTTCTTCGGAAACCTTATAAAGTAAGGGAAATTATTCCGGAAAGGGGTAATGCCTATACAATGATCATCGTGCCTGAGCAGCATCAGGGGATAGATTTTCAGCCAGGCCAGTTTGTCTGGTTATCCATGTACCATTCACCCTTAAGCATGAAAGAACACCCCTTTTCCATTTCATCCAGTCCGGAACAAAAAGGTGAATTACATTTCACCATTAAAGAGTTGGGAGATTTTACCAGACGCATTAAGGATGCGACAGCAGGAGAACCGGTATATATTGACGGCCCCTACGGAGCTTTCAGTATTGACAGACATCCATCAGAGCACGGATATGTTTTTATCGCCGGAGGCATCGGCATTGCACCAATCAAGAGCATGCTTAGCACCCTTGCCGGCAGGGGGGATGGCCGGCCTCATTTTTTGTTTTTCGCCGGCAGCACCCTCGATAAGTTGACATTTTATGAGGAGTTGTATTCCTTGCAGGAGATACTGGACTTAAAAATTGTTTGTTTGCTGGAACATCCACCTCCAGATTGGGCGGGGGAATCAGGTTTTTTAAACAGCAGGATATTACAGCTTTATCTGCCGGAGCATTTGCAGGAATTGAAGTATTTTATCTGTGGACCGGTTCCCATGCTTGAACTGGCTGAACGGGAATTGCATAAAATGGGAGTGCCGTTGCATCATCTGCACTCAGAACTCTTTGATTTTGTTTGATAAGAGGATGACGCGATGCGTTTATTGCTTGCAAAAATTCTTGTTGTGTTGACCGGTATGATGATTATTGCAGTTGCCATGGTCTTTGCAATCGTCCAGAACAGTTGAATCAGGTGGAATTTTTATAGCTGAATGTTATTCCGCTCCTTTCGCAGGCGGATTCCATGGGGTCAAGCGGGAAATCCAGCGGTGTACATGTGTTTTGTAAATCGGGTAATTTTCGCCGAATCTTTTTTCCAACGACCTTTCCTCAACCAATGGAAAATAGATGTTATTGAGCAAAAAGAAAAAGATCATCCAGAAGAAGAGAGGCCAGGGTTGAAAAAGCATGGCTTCAGAAGCCAGCATGAGCAGGACGCCGGTTATCATCGGGTTGCGGATATACCGATAGGGGCCGCGGACCACCAGTTTCTAGGGCGGGTCCCAGGGTGCTGGGGTGCCCTGACCAAACTTTGTGAATAGGGAGACAGTCCAAAGGGCCAGGAAAAGCCCAAGCCCTGCTGCTGCCAGGCTTGGCCAGAAAAGAAATTGGTCCGGCCCGATAAGTTCAGATGAAAATCCGGTATTATTTGTAGCAATAAGAATGACAGCAGGCATAAAAACAAGCACCGTGCCAGGCAGGATGAGTATCGGTTTCAGCAGTCTCCAAAACATAATACGAAAACGGGGCAGCCTGATATGCTGCCCCTTGTATCTTCATTTAAATAATTAATCTCAATTTTCAATCCATTTTTTCAGTTTGTTTACCTCATCTTCGTTCATAACAATAGACCACGGACCGCGTTCACCTTCCAGCAGGGCCATGCTCTTGCCAAAATGTGTGCGGTTTTCGCCGAACAGGTTGGCGAAGCCGTCTACCTCCTTGCTGGAGAAGGCAATGGCAGTCTTCAGATCCTGCAGGGACTCATCCGTATGATCCAGTTCAGCATGGGCCAGGCCGCGGGCAAAGAACGCTGCGCCCCTCTCATGATTGAACATGATCGAATTGGATAGGTCGCCCACCGCATCACTGAACTCATTTTTCAGAAGATGCGCGATACCGCGATAGTAGAAAGCCCTTTCGTTATCTTTATCAATTTCCAGCACCCTGTTGAAATCATCTATGGACTTATCCAACTCACCGATGGTCAGTAAAGCGGCGCCCCGGCTTAAATAAACAGTAACCGGATTACAGCCCTCTGCCTCGGCCCGTGTGAAGAGTTCGATTGATTCCTTGGTGTGACCTGTGGCAAACATTGATTTTGCTTCATTTAATAATTCATTTCCTGTCATGGGAATCACCTCCTTAGCAAATGCTAAGATATATGCAAAAAAATCCGATTCAAATCTATATTTATAATTTAAGAATGATTCTCAATATTACCAGGTAAGTAGTAAAGCCAGGGATTTATTATGTTTTAATTTTATATTAATGCAGAAAAAATGAAGACAGTACGCTGGATAAAGATATTAGAAATTTAATTAATATCGTGGTTCCCTGGAATTCTCGGCAGCCGGCAATTTCCGGGTTAATGTATTTCCTGAAAAGCATCTCTGGAAGCACCGCAAATGGGGCATTTTTCAGGGGGGCTGTCCGTGCCGAGGTAGCCGCAGAACCGGCAGACAAAATACCTGGCATCTGTTTTTACATTTACATCCCTGCTATCAGGAGAATAAAAGGAACGCAGCCTGGTTTCCGCTGCCCGCAGTTGAGAGAGTGCATGAAGCAGGGCCGGTCTTTCATCAGTGCTGTTATGAATGAGCTCTGCATAATTTTCCAGTATGGCCTGTAGTTCTTTTTCAAAAATCGTTGTCAGATACTCATCAGATGTGTCGATTTTGCCTATCAGGCTATTGAAAAGGCGGCGGGCCTGCACAGCCTCAGATGCGGACATGGCGCGCAGTAAGCGGGCAACCTCAGGGCGGCCGTCCCTGGCTGCCTTGCGGGAGTATATTTTTTTCCGGGATGCACCTTTTGACAACCGGGCAAAGGCCTGGGCAAGATGTTGGTTGGTTTTTGACATAGTATTCTCACAGATCAGAGTACTATCCTGAAAAATGCTTCAAATTCTCCATCTTTGATTGGTTTCAAGTCAACGGTCTGCAGTTCAATTTTAGATGTCATTGAAGGAAGCCTGGTTCCCTCACTCGGCTCAATGAAATATATCTGGCTCGTCAGGATTACCTTACCTTCCTGCAACACCTTGTAGTGGATATGGGCAGGCCGCGGCTCATAGGCGCCCGGGAGAATAGTCTTGAAAAAAAATGTGCCGTCGGCATCTGTTGTTGTAGCACCCCAGTATTGAAAATTCGGGTCTCTCTCTCCAGGCGTAGAGTCACCGGGATGTTTGTATCTGCCCTGCGGGTCGGTCTGCCAGATTTCAATGGTGAGATTTTGCTGGGCTTCTCCCCCGGTGTTCAACACAACACCGGACAGCTTCAGTATATCACCTCTGGCAACACCGATTTGTCCCTTTACGTGTATCAGGTCGTTGTCTATATCGTGCTGCCTGGTGACCGGGTAGAAAGGTCCTTCATAATCAGCGGGGGTTTTAGGATAAATCTCTTCTGAAAGTGCATTCCGGGTTATAAAACAGGAAATGGTCAGCGTCAGGACAAAAATGATTCTGATAAGCGTGGAACAGAACATAATACGTCTCCATCTATTTGGTTATTTTTTCGGCAACGACGAGGCAAATGCAACTCCCCGTTGCACCCAGGCTGATAAATCCTCACCTGAACTGCAGCCGGCTTTTGACACCATGACCCAGCCCTTCATGGTTCGGCCCGTAATATCAAAAACCCTTGTATGAGGCAAGGCAAGAGCATCTTCGTATCCATCAGGCCCTATACGGATAATAAGGTCATCATTTAAAATACCACAGGCCATGTTGCCGTGCAGAAAAAAACCTATACCGCCGAACATTTTTTTGCCTTCGATGCCCGGTGTGTTGCGCAGCAGGGCCCTGACCCTTTGTGACAGTTTTTCGTTGTATGACATGGGCTTTTATTCTCCCCCAGTTTGCAGGTCCACAAAATGTGAAATGACTTGCAAACCGATGACTAATGCATAAAGTTACATTAAATATATTAATCATTGTAAACAGGGTATGTAAAGGAATGAGGGGAGACCAGGAAACATGACGTTTATACTCAGCATCCATCCCATAGCCCAGCTTGGCGCGATCCTCCTTGGGTTCTATGCAGCGTATCTTGGATTTCAGCGGACCCGGAGCCTGCATTTCGGCAAATCTGTGACGTTTCTCCGAAAGCGCCATGCCATCATAGGTTCCATTGGGCTCATCTCCATGCTGGGCGGCATTGGGGCCGGAATCATCATGGTAAACCGCTATCTGCTCAATCCTGACATGGGCCTGCATGTTGCAGTTGCCATGATAATGCTGCCGCTCGGACTGTTCGGCATATTTTCCGGTTTATTTCTGT
>JAHEID010000034.1 GCA_024639555.1 Deltaproteobacteria bacterium | reverse complement strand
CTTGCTAAATCAACCGCTTTCACAGCATCAAGTCTTGCAGTTGGTTCACCTGTTTCCGGGTTAAGCACACCCAGTGCTTTTAAAATAAGAACGCGGTCAGCTGCCCATTGCTCGTCTTCAGGCAAAGGAAGTCTTACACCGAGAAAACCCCAGGCGGTCCTGTTTTCATGATTGCCGTCTGGCATATGACAATCCTGGCACTTCGGGGCTGCTGCGCCTTCCGGCAGGTCACCCACTTCCTGGGTCAGGTAGCGGGTGCCATGTTTGGAGCTGCTCCACATCTCCCACTGTGGATGATCATAGCCCATATGACATTGCTGGCAGGCTCTAGGATTCAGGGCTTCTTTTTTTGAAAAACTATGACGGGTATGGCATTCATCGCAGGAGTTATTCTGATACCGATACCCCTTGTCCCGCTGCTCCTTTTTTTGTGCCTCAGACTTTATTCCCATATTGTGACAACCTCCGCAGCCCCTGCCGCCTTCCATTAACTCATCTGGTTCAACATGGGTTACAGGCATCGCATTCATGGCAGTCCAACCATGGTTATGCTTGCCCTTTGAAAACTGTTGGAATTGCTGTTCATGGCATTCTCCGCACACGCTTTCATCCGGCATTACAGCAAGGTTGGCATCTTCTGCCTTTGTATGCTTTTCTCCGTGACAAGTGGAGCAAGTGACATCTTCCTTGCTATGTTTACTGACCTGCCAGTCTTTAACCTGCCCTGGTGAAATTTTTTGATGACAAGTAATACACGCTTCTTCAGCTGATGCAGCACACGCAAAAGTTAAGATCATCAGCCCCGTTAATACAATTAATTTCATTTTAGCCATACCAACCTCCTTTATTGTTCGTGTTAATCTTAGATGTCGATCATGAACCGCTTTCAATCTATAAAAACCACAAAAGCCTCCCAAGGCGTCACTCACCCTAAGAGGCTTTAATTTACAAATCAAACCATCCTCATTGGATTTCATTCCTTGAGAAGATTTGCATATATGCTAATTGTTAATTTAGATAATCAATATTATTTAATAAATTGGATGGATTAAATCAAGTGCCACAATGTGTTAGGAAGGCGGATTTAAGTAAATTGCACATTGCTTGCCAACATCTACAGTTTTGTAATACAAAATCTGATGCAACATGTACACTGGCAATCTTAGTAAATCAGGAATTACTCACAACCTTCAATTGATAGACAGAAATCGTTAGTTTTAACCTGCTGTCAATTCATGGCTTTTCCTTCCTACACATGAATTGAAAACCTCCCATAAAACAGGGTGTGCTGTATCACTCGTTTCTAATTAACACTGTCAGGCATATCAGCTAGTTATTGATACTCGTTAACCAAAACATACTGTATATATCGCTCAGTTTTTGAGGGGATGGGGAATTGATTACTTGTTGAAGCTATTCGGTAAGAATCATATCGCTGATTTCTTCCAGATCCTGTCTGCTTTCTGCTGTAGCAAGATGGAAAAGGGCATCTCCCTTGTGGACCAGAGGGAGGTTCAGGCAGCCAATCACAATGCCTTCAAAGGGAGCCAGCAACTTTTCTTCAATATCACCTATAGGATCAATTATGTATGCCATTAATTGGTTTTTCTTGACAACCGAACCCAACGGCACCGCAGAATGGACAATGCCGCTCTTATTTGCCCGTACCCAGTTGGTCCCCTTGGCAATCACCGGCTGGATATTCTTTTTTTGTTTTTTCTGGGGAATCATACCCAGTTCACGCATAACAGACACAATACCTTTAAGACCTATGGTTATTGGATGTTCATTGAATCGCAGGCTTTCGCCACCCTCAAAGAGCAGCATTGGGATTCCCTTTTCAATTACGGCCTCCCTTAGAGAGTTATCGCGCAGGCGGGCATTGATAATAACAGGGGCGCCAAAGGCAATGGCCAGACGCTCCACCTCAGGGTCATCAAGTGTGGCGCGTATCTGTGGCAAATTGGTTCGGTGGTTTGAGCCACTATGGAGATCTATGCCATGGGTGCATTTTGCGACAATCTCGTCCATGAAAAGCCTTGCAAGATGCGATGCCAGTGAACCGGAGTGGCTGCCGGGAAAAGATCGGTTCAGATCCCTTCTATCGGGCAGATAGCGGATTCGGTGAATAAAGCCAAAAACATTGACGATGGGAATTGCGATGAGTGTGCCCTTGAGATTTTTGAGCAGTTTCAGCTTGAGCAGACGCCGGACAATTTCCACACCATTAATTTCATCTCCATGGATAGCTGCACTGACAAAAAGAACCGGCCCATCTTTTTTACCATGCACCACATGGACCGGCAGGTTCATTTCAGTGTGGGTATACAGCTTGGCAATGGGCAGATCTAAGGTAGCCCTTTCTCCAGGCCGGACAAGTCTGCCACCAATTTTAATTGAATTCCTTTTCAGCACCTAACCTTGTCCTTTGGTTTTACCAAGTTTGGCGTTTTATTCTATAAATTCATTAACCATTACACCAACATCTTTCTCTGTAACAGTTTCTAGGCCTCGTAGTCCCGGAGTCCAGCCATAATTCATCCTTCCTCTAGAGGTGTCGAAAAACCATCATGCATGTCAGGCTCATCTCGAACTTCATCTGCCACCGGTAATTCGGGCAGTTCCTTTACTTCCGGGCGTCTCCGCAGGCGAGTTTTTACGGGAATCAGATTACGCATCAAATCAAGTTTACCGAAGCAAAGCATCCGGTCTTCAGCTTCAATTTGTCGTTGTGATCGGGGGTTTGGGATGACTGTTGTTCTTCGATTAAGCGTCAGCACTATAATGTCTTTGTCACGCAAACCGGATTCCTGAATGGTTTTGCCGATGTATTCAGAGCCATCAGGAATGTGGATCTCAGCAACTCCATACCCTCGGCTCACAGTCAACCGTTGCCGTAAATCGATCTCAGGAAAATTTATTTGAGCTGCGATATGGTCGATAATTGTACCGGCGACGTCAAGCTGGGTGCATCCTTCAATCCCCTCCAAACCGGGTGAGGAATTTACTTCCATGATTTGTGGTCCGGTTTTACCTTCAAGCATGTCAACACCTGCTACCCGAAGGCCCATTATCTGTGCAGACCGAACGGCTGTTTCACTATACTCTTCATCAAGCGTTACCGGTTCGGCAATACCGCCCCGGTGAACATTGCTTCGAAACTCCTGTCCTTGCGCAACTCGGCGCATGGCAGCCACAACTTGATCACCTACCACAAAGGCCCTGATATCCCTGCCTTTACTTTCAGCAACAAACTTCTGGATTAATACGTTTTGCTTTTGGCTCTGAAGCAACTCGATAATGGCCTCGGCCGATTTTTCTGATTCAGCTAAGAGAACCCCGATCCCCTGCGTCCCTTCAATCAATTTGATGATGACCGGAGCTCCACCAACTCTGGCTATTGCCGGCATTACATCTTTTTTGTCGCGGACGAAAGTTGTTTTAGGAATACCGATTTGGTGTCGACTTAGGATTTGCAGACTGCGGAGTTTATCCCGTGAATTTGAGATGCTTGCAGATGTGTTTGCGCAAAACACATCCATCTGCTCAAATTGCCGCACTACCGCTGTCCCAAAATAGGTAATCGATGCTCCTATCCTCGGTAATACAGCATCATATAGTGAGAGTTCTTTCTGGTGAAAGTAAAGATTTGGCTGACCTATTTCGAGGTCAATTGCAAATTTGAGCGTATTAAGAACTTTAACCTTGTGTCCGCGTTGTTTGGCCGCTTCACTTAGCCGGCGTGTGCTGTAGCACTTTGGACTGCATGAAAGGATTGCCAGTTTCATTTCCTTTTCTCTTTGTTGTTTTTAAGCTTTCTTTTTTCAGAGATCTTTCTTTTTCGCTTTGGCTTACCGTTATAAAAAGACTTGCCAGCATTGATAAGAAAGCGCCCCCTGAATGCTTCACGGCCCAACAGCATCCGAAACCCCATTTCATCACGACTCGCAAGAGTCAGTTCGATCGGCCAAGTGATCCCGAGCAACACTACGCTAGTGACAATCACTGGCCGTATTGAGGCTTTTCCGCTTGAACTACGTACAGATCTGAATTCGACAATTTCAGCCTCAACCTCCACAGTCTCGTCAGATCTGCGCTGCACAGGATGAACTTGAAAACGTACCCACTTCACACCATCCTTCTCGAATACACGCTGGTTAAAGGCATGGAGCGATGACGACCGAGCCCCGGTATCAACTTTAACCTTTATCCTCTTGATCCCGAGATCAGGGAGTCCGATCCATTCACGCCAGCCGATGACAGGCAAAGGTGATTTCTTATGTTTTGCCATTTGTTTTTCAACACGAAATAATTTTGGTTGATTCGTTCTCATATTTGTTGTTTGTAACTCTTCATCGTGCACTTATTCTCAAGGTTGTATCTAATCGGGCAAATAGATTTTATCTTAATCGGATTGGAGCCAACTGTAAATTATTTAGACCTTTGATTGATATGCATAACTCTTGCTCTACAACTTAATACTTCCATATATTATCGTAAATATAATAGTCCAGATAACTTGCCAACATCTTGAGTTTTGTCAGTCAAAACCTGACACAACATATCCACTGGCAATCTTAGTAAATCAGGAATTACTCACAACCTTCAATTGATAGCAGTAACCGATGATTATTGCAGTCGGAAAATTATACATTTCAGCCTAAGTGACAGCACCGCTTTTTCTGCGCTTGAAATCGCTCAACTGGTAATTATCCTATTTCGACCTTCTTCTTTTGCGCGGTAGAGATTTTCATCCGCTTTCTTTAAAAATTGTTCAATATCAGAGTCTGTATTTTTCCACGTGGCTACACCGAAACTCATCGTTACCTTAACAACAACGTTATCAATTTCGATTCGCAGCTGTTCGATTGCTTGCCTCAATCGTTCTGCAACAATACCGCTTCCCTGTTGATCGCTTGCAGAAAGCAGGATGAGGAATTCCTCACCGCCCCAACGTGAAGCAATATCGACTTTTCTAAGAGTCCCGGTAAAGATACCAGCAATGGACTTCAGAACAAGATCACCAGAGTCATGCCCATAAGTATCGTTTATATTTTTAAAATGATCGATATCGCATAGAATTATTGAAAATGCATTTGCATGCCTTTCATACAGGTTTTTTTCATGCTCTATGTGCTGCAGGATTTTTCGCCTGTTAGCAAGGCCGGTCAAAAAATCTGAGAGAGTTATTTTTTCAAGCTCCAAGCTTAGAGACAGCAGCTTTTCATAGGATTTCTGTGTTGAATATTCGTAGAAGTAGGATAAGACAGAGACGGTGATCATGGATGCTACAAAATGTATTTTGAAAGTGGTGGGATAGTCGACAAGGGCAAATGGGTTGTTAGGGATAAAAAAGAGAAAACAGCAATATCCCAACAGAAATAAAAGAGAGATGCCCCCTCTTTTGATTCCTTGCAGATAGAGAGAAAGAAGCGGGAAAATATAACACCAAAGAAGTCCTGTTTTATCAACACCTCCTGTGCTCAGCAGATAAATGCACATGGCGTTCATGAGCCATACGCTGAGGTCGTAATACAAATATTCATTTCCTGAAAAATGGATGATAATGATATTGATAATTACCAGAGTCGCCAGGAAGAAAAGAAACAATGCATTGTAGTAGTTCCCCTTGAACATGGCTTCAGCCGCGAATATCAACATCATTGATATGGCAAGAATGTTAACCAGAAAAGCAAGATGCAGTTTTTCCCGGGTTTCCGGAGAGGGTTCTTCCTTCATCCCTGCACAAAGCAGGTTGATTATTCGTTCCTGTATGGTGATGGGCGGGTTCATGAATTTCACTATCTAGAAGTAGTCATAATTAAATTAATTGACCCTAAAATTACATTCGAAATCAATTTTTTAATGGATACAATAACAAAAGCTTTATATTGCTTGCCACCATCTACAGTTCTGTCATACAAAATCTGACTCAACATGTCCACTTTACATCTGGGCACTATGGGAATGATTTGCAAAATGAAATTTATGGAAGACGGCCAAAAACAAAAAGCCGTCAGGGGTGTCGTCATTAGAATTTGAGGCCAGAAAACAAACAAGGGAACCGGTTGTATATTGCCGATTCCCTTGTTATATAGATGGCGTCCCCAACGAGATTTGAACTCGTGTCGCCGGCGTGAAAGGCCGGTGTCCTGGACCTGGCTAGACGATGGGGACGTAAGTCTATTATGTGTTGGTGGGTCGTGCGCGGCTCGAACGCGCGACTCTCTGCTTAAAAGGCAGATACTCTACCAGCTGAGTTAACGACCCACGCAGAAAGAGGGATAAATACAATAGCAGACGGTTGATGTCAAGTCTTTGGGATCTTAAAAGTGAAAGATTTTTCCAGATAAAGAAAATTTACATCCCCCTGGCCGCCAAAAAGCTTGAGGAGTATCCCTGGTTTTGCTATAGATCATGAACATTAAAATTCCAATAATTCTTAGTTTTTTTAAGCAGCAACGCTAGGGAGATTTTTTTATGGGACTTTTATCCCGCACAACCACTTTTGTGCGTTATTCTGCTGAGGGAGAACTTCCCGGAAATTTCTGGGAGTTCGCTGCAGAGCGGATTGCGAAATTTTCCTTTCGCGACATTGATGATACCTTTGATGAATATTCCATTGGCTGGGTATCAATAGACAATATGTTCGACAGTTCCTTTGCGCATGCCTCCTATGCAGTAGGGGACTATATCGTGCTCTCTATGCGCATTGACGAGAGAAAGGTTTCAAAAACCCTGCTGCAGAAATATTCTCGTAAAGAGGAGGAGCGGATAAAAAAAGAAAAGCAGATCCCGCGCCTGAACAGGAGCCACAGGGTCCGGATAAAGGAGGACATCCGTTTGCAGCTCGTTAAAAAGTCCCTGCCCGTTCCTGCTGTCCATGATCTGTGTTGGAACCTTGCAAACAATACGGTGATGTTTTTCTCAACGAGCACCAAAGCACAGTCCGTGCTGGAGGATTTTTTCAAAGAGTGTTTCGGGCTGACAATCATCCTGCAGGTTCCGTATCTTGCCGCTGCCCATCTCCTGGATGTATCAGGGCAGGAAAGGCTGCAAGATCTTCATCCGGAAATACTTGTTTAAAGGGATTTTATGCACATGGATCTTGTTGATATAATTTCAGAAAAGAGATTTCTGGGCCAGGAGTTTCTTACGTGGCTGTGGTTTAAAAGCGAAGAAAGGGGCGGTTCGGTTTTTCTGCCGGGAGCCGGAGATATTCAGCTTGTCTTTGAAAAGCATATGCTTCTTGAATCAGGTGAAGGTGAGTCACTGGAGAAATTAATCTGCAGAGGACCGCAGACGGAACTGCAGGAAGCCCGCACCGGCCTGCTCATGGGCAAGAAGCTTGAACAGGCCCGTATTTATTTGGCCAAGGGAGATTATGAGTGGCGGCTGACCTTTGGGGCAACCCTGTTTGAATATCGCAATGTCAGCTTACCGCGGACAATATCACCAAATGATGAAGCCGCAGATCCGCTTGCCTGGGAAGCAAAAGTTCTTGAAAGGGTAGGCATGTCTGAGGAGGCGCTGCATACCATGGACGAGTTGTTTCGCATGTTTTTACAGATAAGGGCAAGTGCTGACTGGTCACAGGAACTTGCCAGGCTTAAAAGCTGGATAGCCAAGGGCGCTGAGAACTGATGGGGTAAAAGATGGATTTTGAACCTGTAATAGGGCTGGAGGTGCATGCCCAGCTAAAAACGAAAAGCAAGATATTCTGCGGGTGCTCCACAGCATTTGGAGCCCCGCCCAATACCAACACCTGCCAGGTCTGCCTCGGCATGCCCGGCGTCTTGCCTGTTTTGAATAAAAAAGTGGTTGAATATACAATAAAAATGGCACTGGCAACACATTGCACCATAACCTCGCCAAACCGTTTTGCGCGTAAGAACTATTTTTATCCGGACCTGCCGAAAGGCTACCAGATTTCGCAGTTTGAGCTCCCCATTGCCGAGCATGGCTGGCTCGAGACAGAAGATGGAGGCAGAACAAAAAGAATAGGCATTACACGCATTCATATGGAAGAGGATGCCGGCAAGCTGATTCATGATGTGCGCAAGCCCCTGAGCTATGTTGATTTGAACAGGACCGGCGTGCCCCTGATGGAGATTGTCAGCGAGCCGGATATCCGCTCTCCGGAAGGGGCGACAGCCTATCTTAAAAAGCTGCACGCCATTCTCCGCTACCTTGACATCTGCGACGGCAATATGCAGGAAGGCAGTTTCCGCTGTGATGCGAATATTTCGCTGCGCCCCGCTGGCCGAAAGAAATTCGGTATCCGCACCGAACTGAAGAACATGAACTCCTTCCGCAATGTGCAGCGGGCCCTGGAGTATGAAATAAGACGCCAGCGTGATATTTTGCTTGATGGTGGAGAGGTGGTGCAGGAAACACTCCTGTGGGATGCTGACCGGAATGTGACTAATTCCATGCGGGGCAAGGAAGAGGCCCATGATTACAGGTACTTCCCGGATCCGGATTTGATTCCTGTGGTCATTGATGAAAACTGGATTGAAAACACGCGAAAGACCCTTCCGGAACTCCCGGATGAACGCAGGCACCGTTTTATTTCTGCGCTTGGGCTGCCGGAATATGATGCTGAAGTGCTGACCTCCTCCAAAGATCTGGCCGATTACTTCGAGGCAGCGCTCAAGATATATCCCCAGGCCAAAAAACTCAGCAACTGGATGATGACCGAACTCATGCGCGAACTTAAAGGTGAAGACTCCATTGAAATCGAAGGCTGCCCGATTACCCCGCAAAACCTGGGCGTTCTTCTTGATATGATCGACAAGGGCACCATTAGCGGCAAGATTGCCAAAGCGGTTTTCATGGACATGCTGGCATCAGGCAAGGATCCTGAAACGCTGGTAAAGGAAAAGAACCTTGTGCAGGTAAGTGACGAAGGCGAGCTTCTCGCCATTGTCAGGGAAATTATCGCGGCAAATCCGGGGCAGGTTGCAGAATACAGGGCTGGCAAGACAAAACTCATGGGATACTTTGTCGGGCAGCTCATGCAGAAGACAAAAGGCAGGGCCAATCCCAAAATTGCCAATCAGCTGTTGTCTCAAGAGCTTGGCAAGGAGTGAAAAGAGGTCGCATAAGGAGTGTAGGGATTCAGTGTGGAGAAAAAGGACTGGCAGAAAAAGGGTTTGGGTCACAGGCAGCGTTTAAAGGATAAATTTCATCAGCACGGCATAGAAGCATTCACCGACTCAGAGGTGCTGGAACTTCTGCTTATTCTCGGCACGCCGCGCAAGGACTGTAAGGATCAGGCCAGGACCCTTCTCAAGCATTTCGGTTCTCTGACCAGGGTGCTCGAGGCACCTGCCGGTGAACTCCAGAAAATAAAGGGCGTCGGACCGAACAACAGCTTTGCTGTTCACTTTCTCCATGGAGTTGCAAGGCGCTACCTGAAACACAGACTGCAGGAGAAACAGTATCTACACTCCTCACGGCAGGTTGCCGAATATCTGATCCACTCCATGCGGGACTTGCAGCACGAGGTGTTTGCCGCAATTTTTCTGGACGCCTCACACGCCATAATAGATACACAGGTTGTCGCCCGCGGCACCGTTTCATCCAATACCGTTTATCCCCGTGAGCTGGTGAAGCTGGCACTGGAACATAATGCTGCTGCAATGGTTGTGGCCCATAACCATCCATCAGGAAAGCTTCAGCCCTCCCCCCAGGACCATAAACTCACCCGCACACTCTACCAGGCCTGCGCCTTCATGAATATAAGGTTGCTTGATCACCTTATAATAGGCCAATCTGAAAAAACATACAGTTTTGCAGATAATGGTATAATGGCCAGCATAGGTGAAGAATGCAGCCGCCTGCTGAGCCAGTAGGATGGAGCTAAAACCCGACGCAAAAGAATCCCGTTTTCACCTTGAAACGCTTGAAGGTCCTGCAGGAATTTACGCCCATATACCCTTCTGCCTGTCAAAGTGCCCGTATTGTTCTTTTGTGTCCTACCAGGGCATGAATCTTTCGGTCAAAAACGACTATATGCAGGCGCTCAAGCTCCAGGCACATGCAATGGCCTGTCACCCCTGGTCCAGGGCCAGAACGTTTCATTCACTTTTTATTGGCGGCGGGACTCCCTCATCTGTTGATACTGAAAAAATGGCAGCTTTCATTGAGGCCTGTCTTGAGGCGTATGATTTTACTGCCACACCAGGCAAAAAGCCGGAAGTTACGCTGGAGGCTAATCCCAACTCGCTCAATAGTGATAGGCTCGATCGATTTAAACAAGCCGGGGTTAACCGCCTGAGCATCGGCATACAATCTTTTTCAGATGCCATGCTCAAAAACACAGGCAGAAAACATACGGCCCGGGAGGGGGAAAAAGCCTTTGAGTCTGCGCGGGCTGCAGGATTTAAAAACATCAACCTGGACCTGATGTATGGCCTGCCGGGCCAGGATATTGCCAAATGGGAAAATACCCTGCAGCAAGCTGTTGCCTTGGCCCCGGAGCACCTCTCGGTCTACGAGTTGACAATTGAAAAGGGCACTCCATTTGCAGAATTAGCCAGCCGGAAAAGGCTGGACCTGCCGCACGAAGAGGTGACCCTGTCGATGTTTGAACAGGCCCGGGAAATTCTAGCAGTAAACGGATACAGGCACTACGAGATATCAAACTATGCCCGTAATGGATTTGAATGTATCCATAATATAAATTATTGGGAAAACGGCAGTTATGTCGGATTGGGCGGAGGTGCGGTGTCCTGCTTTTCAGGAGTGAGAATAAAAAGCGAAGAAAATCCGGTCCGATTCACCCGAATGATTGATACTGGCCGCATGCCGTTTAAAGAAGCCGAGTTTCTGTCGCTGTGTGCCCGCTTCCGGGAAACGGTTATCATGGGTTTACGCATGACCGCTGGGGTCTCGAATTCCCGCCTGGAGAACCGGTTCGGCCTGACGCCGCAAATATACTACGGCGATACATTAAACAGGTTGCTAAGCCAGGAATTGCTGGAAGAGGGCGAAGGCAGGCTGCGATTCACCTATAAGGGTCTCTTGCTGGCAAACAGTGTTATGGCGCAGTTGGTATGATTGGCAAGAGCCCTTAAGCAGTTATTGTTGCCAGGGCTCGTTTTTTTGCTCAGCGGCCCAGGGATCTTCGGGTAAAAATGCATCGCTTTCGAAAGCCCCGTCATCTTCCGGTGATGCGGATTTCTTAGGGGCTTTTATCTTCTGTATAACTTTGAATTTTCCATCTTTCCATTCCCCTATTTCCTGTGATTTATCATAATAGGTAATGGTTCCCTTGCCATAGTGTTCACCTTTGTTGAATTCTCCAACATACAATTGACCATCGGAGAGCAGGGTTCCCTTGCCGTCAAACAGGCCCTTTTTAAATTCCCCTTTGTAACTATTGCCGTTCGCATAAGTATAGGTACCTGTGCCGTGAAATACGCCGTCTTTAAATGGGCCTTCATACTTGGAGCCATTGGGAAAGACAATGGTGCCCTGTCCGGATATCAGGCCATGGTCAAACTGTCCGCTGTATATACTGCCGTCCGCATAGGTCATTGTGCCGTTGCCGTGGGGGCTGCTGTTTTCAAAAATGCCTTCATAGATGTTGCCGTCAGCATAATCCTGGTTGCCCTGGCCGGCAAATTCTCCGTTGGCGAATTGACCGGCATATTGGCCGCCTTCAGGGAAGATGTATTTTCCATAGCCGTTGACACAGTCGCCCTCAACACACTCTCCAAAGGCCAGGGAAGGAGAGACGAGCAGCATAAGACAAAACAGTTGGATTAATTTTTTCATAGTACACCTGATCATGTTTTGGATAATACCCTGGTAAGAGCTTCCTGCGCTTCCTTCAGGGCGAGATTGCGGATTATTACCTTTTTGTTGCGGGCCTGTGAGCCGCTTTTTATTGATACAGACGACTTGGAGACTCCCAACAGCTTTGCGATTAAATGAATAACAGCCGCATTGGCATTGTTTTCGACCGGCGGAGCCGTCACACAGATCTTGACGGCACTGCCGTGCATTCCTGCCACCCTGTTTTTTGAGGCTCGCGGCTGTACATACACATTCAACGCGAGGGTCTTGTCCTGCAGACAGGTAATGCACTTCATTCGGGGTAAAAAATGTTACACGGATTTTGGTTTTCCGGAATTCTGCTTTTTGTCAGTTTCATTTTCATCCAGGGAAAAGGTTACTTCCGGCTCATGCTCATCCTGCATAAGATCGTCATCATCAAGAAACAAAAGATCGGCAGTTACATCATCTCCCTCGCGGCTGTCATGGGCGTCGCTGGGGTCCTCATCCAGGACTGACTGGAAAATGCCCCTGAGCTTGTCAACATCAAGAATGTCATCTTCAGTCAAGAATTGCAGGTCGTCCTCTGCTAAAGCCGCATCGTCTTCTTCCCGGTAATCCGGAAGCCTTGAGTCTTCTTCATGGCCTTCAGGTCCTTCAATTATCTCCGCGGTAAGCAGGGCTTCTTTTTTCCCGGGGACTGGAGGTGGGGCTTTTGATTTCAGGGCTGCGGGTGTACCCTTGCCGCTGACAGCAGAAAGTTTTGCATCAAGCCCAGCGAAATGAGCGGAGAGCTGTTCCTGCAGTTCTCTTTTTATTTCCTCGCGCATCCCGGAAATGGCGCCCACTTCCTGTTTCAATGCAGCAAGGTCAGTACCGATTGTTTTGGTTCCCTGTTTGAAATCCTCCAGGGTTTTGCTCAGGTCGGCAGGAATTGCAGCATGTCCCTGCCCGGGAGTCAGTGATGAGGCGGTTTCCTTGACTGAACGAACAGCCTCAGCGAAATTATTCTTTAACAAGTCAAAAGACTTCCTGTCCTCTTTCAGAACGCTAAGCTCGGCAGCTATTGCTGTTGAACTCTGTTTAAATTTTTCCAGCGTGCCTGCAAGCTCAGCCGGGAATTCGACCTGGGGCCGGGCCGCCATTTCAGCATTAGACTCCTGGAGAGATGCAATGAATTTTTCCAGCTTCTCCTTGAGAGAGTCAATAGTATGGCGATCCTGCTTAATGGTGGCAAGTTCAACACTGATGGCAGTGGTGTCCTGCTTGAGGTCTTCCAGGATGTTCCCCAACTCGGAAGGAAGTTCAACCTGTCCCTGGGGGGCCATACTGCCAGCAGTTTCCAGATCTTGCTGCAGTGCTAAAACTTTTTCGTTAAGAAGCGTGTTTTCTTCAGTAAGCTTGAAAAAACTTTCAGCCACCTCCTCAAGAAAGGCATCAACTTCTGCCATGTCGAAGCCGCGGAATTTTACCCTGAATTCCTTATCAATAATGTCCTGCAGTGTAATCTCCATTACTTCCTTCTCCATTGTAGGTTATCCTATTGCCGCAGCCATATGCTTGAGAGTCGGCACCAGAAAACTCTGCAGGAAGATGATGGCCAGTATAAGAATCATAGGAGAAAAATCAATACCTCCGGCAAAAGCAGGGACGATGCGCCTGATTCTTGAGAGCAGCGGCTCTGTCACTTCATGCAGAAAGCGGACAATAGGGTTGTAGGGGTCCGGGTTAACCCAGGAGAGTATGGCACGCCCTATGATGATCCACATATATGCAGCCAAAACAAAGTCCAGCAGTTTGGCCAGGGCATATAAAAAGTTACTGATCATAAACATGTATTCATGCTCCTTTGTAATTGCATTATGATACCTTGCTTCCCGGAGTTGCGCCATCCGCCAATGAGGAAAGCGTCAGCCTGCCCTTCCCGTCACGTGCTGCAAGTATCATACCATGAGAAGTTACACCCATCAGTTTGGCCGGCTTCAGGTTGGCAACCATAATGACCTGGCGGCCGACCAGTTCTTCCGGCTGGTAATATTCGGCAATTCCGGCCACAACTGTTCGTTCTTCGGGTACCATAACCCTTAGTTTCAGCAGCCGTTCTGAGTTGTCAATTTTTTCTGCGGCCTTGATTTCAGCAACCCGCAAGTCAAGTTTCCTGAAATCATCAAAGCTGATAAGCCCAAGCCCAATATCACTTTCCGCCTCAATGCTCTCCCCGGAAACCGCTTGCTCTTTTTGCTTCTGAGGGCTTGGGTTTTGGCAGTTTTTCCTGTCAAGCCTTGGAAAAAGGGAAGCGCCAAGTTTTATTTTTGCTCCGGGCTCGGCAAGACCCCAGATGCCATGATCGATAAGGTTGTGTTTTATGAACACTTCATGGGTAATACCCAGGGATGCAGCCATCTTCATACTGGTCTCCGGCATGACAGGCAACAGGACCAACCCTATGAGCCGCAATGTTTCCGCCAGATGGTAGAGGACAGTGTTGAGCCGAGGGGTTTTAGCCGGGTCCTTGGCAAGCACCCATGGCTCATTTGTAACTATGTATTTGTTTGCCAGGCTGATAACGGACCAGACTTCCTGCAGGGCACGATTAAAGGCGAAGCTCTTCATGTGGGCGTTGTATGCGGCCACCATGCTTGTTACTGCCCCTGCGAGCTCCCTGTCTTGCGGTTCAAGGTCAGCAGGGGCAGGGACTGAGCCTTTGGCAAACTTGTTGATCATGGTCAGGGAGCGGCTGAAAAGATTGCCTAAATCATTAGCCAGGTCTGAGTTCTGGCGGGCAATGATACTTTCATCACTGAAAGAAGCATCCAGGCCAAATGACATCTCGCGCATGAGGAAATAGCGCACTGTATCAACCCCGAAGTCATGGCGCAGGGTTTCAGGCCGCACAACATTGCCGATACTTTTTGACATTTTGGCCTCATTGATATTCCAGTAGCCGTGAACATGGAGGCGCTTATAAGGGGCAAGCCCAAGGGCCCGGAGCATGGTCGGCCAGTAGATGGCATGCGGCTTCAGGATATCTTTGGCGATAATGTGTTCTGCCACGTCCCAATAATGGTTGAATTCTTCACCGTCAGGATAGCCTATGCCCGAAAGGTAGTTAATAAGGGCATCAAACCAGACATAGGTGACAAAGTCAGCATCAAAAGGCAGGGGAATACCCCAATCCAGCCGGCTTTTGGGCCGCGATATGCATAAGTCTTCAAGCGGTTCACTCAGAAAGGAGAGGACTTCATTTTTATAGCGCTCAGGGGTGATGAAGTCCGGGTTCATTTTAATGTGATCAATGAGCCACTCCTGGTATTTGCTCATGCGGAAAAAATAATTGCTTTCAGAGATTGGCTGCGGCAGGGCCTGGTGATCCGGACAGTGGCCGTCCACAAGCTCCTTGTCGGTTAAAAAGCGTTCGCAACCGCGGCAGTATAGTCCCGAATAGCTTCCCAGGTAGATGTCACCTTTGTCATGAACCTTTTGTAATATTTTCTGCACCGTCCTGACATGGTGTGCGTCGGTGGTGCGGATAAAGGTGTCCGGCTCAATATTCAGGGGCGGCCAGGCCTCCCGAAAAAGTCTGCTGATGCGGTCTGCATACTCCTTGGGTGGTATGCCTGCAGCCCCGGCAGCCTCTGCGATCTTATCTCCATGCTCATCCGTCCCGGTCTGAAAACGGACATCCTCCTTGCAGAGCCTGCGGAAACGGCTGTAGATGTCAGCCACAATGGTCGTATACGCATGACCGAGGTGCGGCTGGGCGTTAACATAATATATGGGTGTAGTAATGTAGAGGCTCATTTGTCCTTTGCTACAGACGGGGTGGCAGCTTGCCATTCATCTTTGTTGAGTGTCAGTTCTTCTCCCTCAACACTGGTAACCACTATTGATTCCTTTAATACATTATGCTGCCGCACTTTGTACTGCCGGTCGTTCAGCATTATTTTCTTGCCGACCTTGGGCATGTTTTTACGGATCGATTTGTAGGTTTTGTACTCGTAGTTCAGGCAGCAGAGCAGCCTGTTGCAGGCGCCTGATATCTTGGCAGGGTTAAGGGGCAGGTTCTGTTCCTTTGCCATTTTTATGGAGACCGATTCAAAGTTTTGGATGAATGAAGAGCAGCAGAGCTCACGTCCACAGCATCCCAGGCCGCCCAGCATCTTGGTCTCGTGGCGTACTCCTATCTGGCGCATTTCAACCCGGGTGCGAAACTCCTGTACCAGGTTTTTGACCAGTTCCCTGAAGTCCACCCTGCTATCAGCCGTAAAATAAAAAATTATTTTTCCGCCGTTAAAAAAGCGCTCAACCTTGACCAGGTTCATTGGCAGGTTCAGCTTTTCAATGAGACCAGAGCAAAGCCTGAAGGCGTTATGCTCCATGCCACCCAGTTTTTCATACTTGGCTGCTTCGTCCCGGGTCGCTCTCCTGACAATGGTCATAGGGACTGTTTCTTTGGGCGGTTCATGTTGGGGCCAGAGTGGAACCATGGTGAGTACACGGGCAGGTTCCAGGCCATGATCTGTCTGTACCATGACCACCTCGGCCTTGTGGAGCTCCTGGAGCCTGGTAGAAGCGGACCATATCTGTTCAGCAGGACGGAACTGCACCTTGTAATGGTTTACCTGCCGTTCCTTCCGCCTGCTTTCTTCGGCTGAAGCCTGACTGTTATTTTCCTGATGCTGGTTCATTATCTTGTCCGGGTTGGAATACATAAAGTTAAAATATTGATCTTAGTAAGAGAAATTAACAGATTACTATACCATTATATAAGATCAAAAAAAAGGGTTTCAAGCACCAAAGTACGGCTGCAGTTGCGCAGTAATTGTCTTTCAGCCAGATCAAGGCGATGAAGCTTTTGGTGCAGCTGGCCGAGGCTCCAGAGTTGTGTCGCTGCCGGCAGGAATAAAGCCAGGTCCTTATTGGCAATTGAGGCCTCTGGTCCACCGGCGGCAACCAGGACGAGGTCGCGGTACCACAGACGGATAAGTGCTAAAAATTCACTGGTATTTTCTTTCAGGGCAGCACCTTTTTCACTCAGGCGAAAGACCCGGGCAATGGTTTCTGCCTGGTTCTGCTGCCCGAGGAGGAGCCCTTCGACCACCTCCTGCCGAAGGCTTAACAGGTCTTCCCGCCAAAGAAGTTTTGCCCTGCCAAGGCTGCCCTCTGCAACAGCAGCCAGGGTGAAGGCTACAGATTCCTCCATGTCATTTTCCCGCATCAGTAACCGGACCATGTCTTTATGATCAAGGGAACCAAAAGGTATTATCTGGCAGCGGGACAGGATGGTGGGGAGAATCTCGCCGGCCAGGTCAGCGGTCAGAATGAGGAGGTTGCCCGGGGCCGGCTCTTCCAGTGTTTTTAAAAGGCTGTTTGCCGCCTCCCGCCGCATGGTATGGATATCTTCAAGGATGATTATGCGCACCTTGGCTTCAAGCGGCGGGAATGTCAGCTGGCGCTTGAGTTCCCTGATCTGTCCGATCTTGATAGCCGCGCCATCAGGTTCGACCAGAATCAGGTCAGGATGGTTGCCGGAAAAATATTTGCGGCACGCTGTACAGAGGCCGCAGCTATCGTCTTCCAGCGGATTTTTGCAGTTTATGTAAGCGGCAAGGGTCAGGGCCGTTCGTTTTTTGCCAACCCCGTCCGGCCCCCTGAACAGATAGGCATGGCCCATTTTGTTTTTGGCCGCTGCCTCCCGCAGGAGCACCTTGGGTTTTTCATGGCCGAGGAGATGCGCAAAACGAAGATCAGAGGCTTCCATTGGCGCTAGAAAAGGTTCTGCTGTTTCGAATTTGCACTGGTACTGTCCTCTGCATCCTGCTGCTCATGCGAGCCGGGATTTTCTGCTTCAGTATGGGGCCTCCCCTTGACATAGAGAAAGCGCTCAAGGGTGCGCTGAAAATCGGTCCACTGGTATCCCGGTCCGGGTGCCTGCTCTTCCAGGCGGTTCATAAAATTGAGTTTTGCATCCAGGTCATCGAGGAAGTTGAGGACAAAGGCTTCGCTTATCATGGGCAGAGCCGGCGAACCAAACTCATAACGGCCGTGATGGCTAAGTATCAGATGCTGCAGCCTTGTGGCCATCTCTTCCGGAAAGCCGGGGATAGTCTTGGTCTTTTCCTGGATCATTTCAATCCCGATAACCAGGTGGCCCACCAGGCGTCCCCTGACCGTGTATTCAAAGGGAAATGCATCAAAGGCAAGCTCCCTGGTTTTACCGATATCGTGCAGCAGGGCCCCGGTCATGAGTAAATCCCGGTCCAGGGCCGGATAACAATCGGCAATCAGTCCGGCCAGTTTCGCTACAGCCAGGGTGTGCTCAAGGAGTCCTCCCAGGTAGGCATGATGCATGGCTTTTGCCGCAGGTGCGTGCTGGAAGGCCACAAAAAAAGAGCTGTCCCTGAAGAATGTGAGCAGCAGCTTTCGGTAAAAGGAATCCTGGACATTGTGGGCCATGGCGGTTATTTCCCGGGCCATTTCATCAATATCTGTTTTCGCTGCATGCAGGAAAAGCTCCATGTCAGCTTCCTTTTTATCCACCGGAAGCACGTTGTCTATCTTAAGTTGCAGGGTCCCCCTGTATGCCTGTCCCTGTCCGGTAACCTGGACCAGGCTGCCGGGCTCACATATAGCCAGGAATGCATCGGCATTCTCCCAGAGGCGGGCGCCAATTTCTCCAGTGCGGTCCATGAGGGTAAGCATGAGATAGGGTTTTCCGGAACGTGTTTCGGCCCGGCTCATGTCCTTGACCAGAAAGACCTCTTCGACTGCCTGCCCCTCTTTTATCCTGTTGACAAATACTGTTTTTTCTGGAGCCATTGGCTTGTCAGTTATTCGTATCTATATCATAGCGCTTCATTTTCTTGTGCAACCCCTGCCTGGTAATTCCCAGGGCTTCGGCAGCCTTCACCCTGTTGCCGCTGCTTTCTGCCAGGGCCTTTTCAATGAGCGCAATTTCCAGAGTCTTGACCTGGTCCGGGATGGACAGGCCGCCCAATGTATTCTCTTTCCTGGCCGGGGCCGGAGTTGCCGACTGGAGTTCCCGGGAGCATTTTTCCGGCCCGATGACGGTGTTTTCAGGGGTCAGGGCCACCAGCCGTTCAACTTCGGAACGCAGCTGGCGGACATTTCCAGGCCAGCTGTAGTCCTCGAACAGGTTCAGCAGATCCGGAGAAAAACCGCTGATCTTTTTGTTAAAACGCCTGCTGATCTCTTCGAGAAAGGCAAGGGCCAGCGGCACTATATCCCCTTTCCTGTCCCGCAGGGGAGGCAGCTGGACCTCGACGGAGAACAACCGGAAAAAGAGGTCTTCACGAAAACGGCCTTCCTCGAGCTCCTGCCGCAGGTTCTTGTTGGTGGCGCTGATGATCCTGAAATCATATTTTATGAGCTTGTTGCTGCCAAGGCGGCTGCCTTCCCCTTCCTGGATGGCACGCAAAAATTTGGGCTGGATGGTAAGGGGCATGTCGGCGATTTC
>JAHEID010000136.1 GCA_024639555.1 Deltaproteobacteria bacterium | reverse complement strand
AAAAGGCGGTTGGCAATCTCAGGATGCGGCAGAATCAGCTTGGGATCACCGCATACCCTGTCACCCCAGTAAAGCAGGTCCAGATCTACCGACCGGTCTTCAGGCTTGCCTCGCAAACTCCTTTTTCTGCCAAGGCTTGCCTCTACCGCCAAAATTTCCGCAAGCAGCTCTTCAGGCTGCAGCGTTGTCTGCACGCTGCCAACAGCATTAATGAACCAGTTTGTTGATTTCATGCCGACAGGTTCTGATTTGTAGGGCCTGGACAGGACAAGCAGCTTTACCCCCTTGACTCCACCAAGCCTGGCCCAGGCACGCAAAAGGTTTTCGCGGCGCTTACCCAGGTTGGAACCCAGGCCGATGTAGGCGGTAACCATAGATACCAGGGCCCTTAAAAGCCAGCCTTGGCTATTCGGTCGACAGCCTCTGCAAGCCTCTCTTTTGACACTGTCAGTGCCATGCGGACATATCCCTCACCAGGTGAGCCAAAGCCGTTCCCGGGAGTGGCCACAATACCGCTCTTTTCAAGCAGAAGCGCAGCAAAGGATGCAGAACCATATCCTGAGGGAACCTCAAACCAGACGTAAAAGGTAGCTTTGGGCGGTTCAACGTTTATGCCGAGTTTTCTCAAACCACCAACCAGGATATCACGGCGCTCAGTATAAATATCACGCATGTCTGCAAGACACTGCTGATCGCCTTCCAGGGCCTCGATACCGGCAACCTGTATAGCCTCGAAAATTCCTGAATCAATATTGCTTTTTATTCTACCGAGACCGTCAATAATCTTTGCGCTGCCGGCAGCCCAGCCAATCCTCCAGCCCGTCATGTTGTACGTTTTCGACAGAGAATGGAACTCGATGCCAACGTCCATTGCTCCCGGGGTCTCAAGAAAACTGGGAGGCACGTAACTGTCAAAGGTCATTTCCGAATAGGCAAAATCATGGCAGATCATGATGTTGTGCTTTTCTGCAAAATCCACAACTGTTCTGAAAAACTCCTGGGTTGCCGGGGCAGCGGTGGGGTTGTTAGGGTAGTTAAGAAACATCATCTTGGCCTTGCCCAGCACATCCGACGGGATCAGGCCCAGGTCCGGCAGAAAGCTGTTTTCTTTCAGTAGGGGCATCTCGTAGGGTATTCCGCCTGCAAACATGGTGGCAATTGCATAAACAGGATAGGCAGGGCTGGGCACCAGGACAACATCGCCGGGATTGATAAAAGCCAGCGGAATGTGGGCAATACCCTCCTTTGAACCGATAAGGGATACGATTTCCGGGATTGGCTCAAGTTCCACGCCCGCCCGCCTTTTATACCAGCGGCTCACGGCTTTACGGAACTCATTCAT
This sequence comes from Deltaproteobacteria bacterium, assembly GCA_024639555.1. Classification (GTDB taxonomy): domain Bacteria; phylum Desulfobacterota; class Desulfobulbia; order Desulfobulbales; family BM004; genus BM004. The sequence goes on along the minus strand of JAHEID010000136.1, from coordinate 4,682 downwards.
GCCCGTGTAGGTGGGATATCTGTGATACCGCGGCTCCCGTGCAGCCTCAGCCAGCTTGTTTATTATATTATCAGGGGTGGGAAGATCCGGGTCGCCAACACCAAGATCAATAACATCAACACCACGGGATCTTGCCTCGGCCTTTTTCCTGTCCAGTTCAGCAAAAAGATACGGTGGAAGTTTCTTCAGCCTGTCTGCTTGTTCAATCGTTATCATTTCTTACATGCCTTATTTGGTTATTTTTTTATTATTCTCGCTTATTCCTGTTTGTAAAATCACACCATCGGGATAGGGGTCAGATAGTTTATACATGGTGTAAACATCTATTTACTGAAAAACAAAACACCTGAAAACTCACGACATGAGACTGGTGAAGATGCCAGGCAGAGGATAGTTCGCTATAGTAAAGCTATGCGAACTATCCGATAACGCCGCAGATTTGCCAAGGTCGTGTCGTGAGTTGTCAGGTTACAGGTCCTGCAGCCCCAGAACATCGAACATGCTATACATTCCATTGGGCTGCTTCACCACCCATGCTGCAGCCATGGCTGCTCCACGGGCAAAGTTGTCCCTGCTGTGGGCCCGGTGCGTTAGCTCAAGCCGCTCGCCGGCACCGGCAAAATATACAGTATGCTCACCAACAATATCACCGGCCCTGATAGTCTGCAGCCCTATCTCCTTGTCGGTCCGTTCACCTATTATGCCGTGCCGGGCAAATACACCGACATTATCGAGATCGCGCCCGACGGCCCGGGCCATCATTTCGCCAAGTTTCATGGCAGTGCCGCTCGGGGCATCTTTTTTCATCCTGTGATGGGCCTCAACAATTTCCATGTCATAGTCATTTCCCAGGATGGAGGCAACCTTTGCAGCCAGCTTGAAAAGTACATTGACACCAACCGCCATATTCGGAGCCTGGACACAGGGGAAATTCTTTGATAATTCAGCCAGCTCCTGGAGGTTTTCCGGGCTCAGACCCGTGGTGCCGATGACCATGGCCCTGTTCTTTTCGGCGGCCCTTCTTGCAATCTGCATGGTGGCTGTATGAAAGGTAAAATCAATAATAACATCTCCTTTATCAATGACTGCATCAAGCCCGTCGGCAACCTTAATGCCGGTTGTACCGTAGCCCCCCAGTTCGCCAATATCCTTTCCCAGGTCATGGCTCTCCGTCCTTTCAAAACCGGCTGCAATCTGTAAGTCCGCATGCTCATTGACCATATAACCAATGCGCCTGCCCATGCGTCCGGCCGCACCTGCAATAATGACTTTTGTCATACCATTCTCCTCATTTTCATAAACAACTGACTGCCCAATCAGCGTATAAGAGCCCCGCTCAAAAGCAGGTTATATAAGGCCGTAATCAGCAAGGGCAATCTTTAACCTGGACAATGCTTCAGCATTCATCGGGTAGAGCGGCAGGCGTGGAGTACCGGACGTGATTTTTCCCATCAATTCCAGTGATTTTTTTGCCGGCACAGGATTTGTATCGTAAAACATTGCCTGCATAAGCGGGAAAAGCTTGTAGTGCAGCTGCTTTGCCTTGCCCAAATCTCCTGCCAGGGCAGCGTCCATCATTTGTGCCATATCCTTTGGTGCCACATTCGACGTAACAGAAATCACCCCTGTTCCACCAACCAATACCGTAGGCATAGAAGTAAAATCATCTCCTGAAAGTACGGCAAAATCATGCGGGCATAACCTGATTACCTCGCTGACCTGGTTCAGGTCGCCTGTTGCTTCCTTTATACCAACGACAGCATCGATTTCAGCAAGCCTTGCAACAGTCTGTGGCAGGATATTGGAACTGGTTCTGCTTGGGACGTTGTACAGGATTATCGGGATATCCACAGCTTCCGCCACCGCTTTAAAGTGATGGTATAACCCTTCCTGGGAAGGTTTATTGTAATATGGCGATACCATCAGCACTCCGTCTGCACCGGCCTGCTTAGCATACCTCGTCAGATCTATAGCCTCGGCTGTGCTGTTTGAGCCGGAGCCTGCCAAAACCGGGACCCTGCCGTTGACTGTCTTGACCGTTAACTCAACCACCCGTTGGTGCTCTTGATGGCTCATGGTGGCCGACTCGCCGGTAGTGCCACAGGGAACGATGCCATGGGTTCCGTTTGCAATATGAAATTCAATAAGATCAATCAGCCCCTGCTCATCCAGCTGCCCATCAATAAAGGGCGTGACAATTGCCACGAAAGCTCCTCGGAAAATACTCATGCTTTTACTCCTCCTTCAGACATTTATTGAACTTTATATATTAATTGGAAGAAAATACCTTAGCGGTTGAAATTATTTTTTTCCAGTATAATCAAGCCGGGACCAATCTTATTCTTGCAATGCCTCAGGGCCCATATTCCCTTCAAAAGTCTCATGGGCCGGGCCTTCCAGAAAAATTCCGGCAGCAAGGTCAAGCTGTCTTTCACTTCCTTCTACCGTTATGGAAAAATGAATAATCAACTTTTCGCCTCCGGAAGTAATAACCGTAACAGGTGGATTGGCCTGCTCCAGCAGGACAGCTACCAGTGCCGATGCAACAGCACCTGTGCCGCAGGCCATGGTCTCTCCTTCAACTCCGCGTTCATAAGTCCTGACCATCAATGTATCACCGGGGAGCACCTGGGTAAAATTCGCATTGGTGCCTGCAGGCTGAAACATTTCATGGAAACGCACCTTCCTGCCCCAGTCAGCTACCGGGACCATGCCTGCGTCGTTAACCAATAACACAGTATGCGGAACACCGGTATTAATGAAGTGCAGAGTCTGTTCCGTGCTCCCTAAGGATACAGGGATATTTAAACGTAAATCCTCCGGGGCGGTTAAACGTATCTTGACTGACTCTCCCCCTGCACTGAGGACAAAAGCCTCGATCTCGCCGGCGGTCGTCTCAAATCGCATGGCTGCAGGAGCAATATCTTTTTCATAGGCGAACCTGGCAGCACATCTTGCCCCATTGCCACACATCTCAGCCCTGCTTCCATCGCCATTGTAAAACTGCCAGCGAAAATCAGCTTTCTCCGAATTCTCAATCAGGATCAAGCCGTCTGCGCCAACCGAGAATCTTCTTCTGCAGATAAGACGGGCAAATTCAGACTGGTCAGACTCAGGAATAAAAGGTTCCCGGTGGTCAATAATGATAAAATCATTGCCTGTTCCGCTCGATTTGACAAAAGGTATTGGATATTTGAAGTCCTGTGTATTCATTGCTCGTGCAAATCCGTCTGGTGAGTTTACCCGGGTCAGAAGTTCTTTATTGCTTTCCTGCCATTATTCCAAAAAATCAGGAATGGATTCATCCCGGATTAACGTTTCGTAATTTTCCCGCGCACGGATAACATAAAACTGGTCATCCTTCACCAGGACCTCAGCCGCCCGTGGCCGGGAATTATAATTGGAAGACATGGTAAACCCATAGGCTCCGCTGGACATGACCGCCATGAGGTCCCCCTGTTCAAAAGCCGGCAACTCTCGATCCCTGGCCAGAAAATCACCGGTTTCGCAGATCGGGCCAACCACATCCGCTATTTGCAAAGACCCGGCAGCCGCTTTTCCAGTATTACGGATTACCGGCAGAATATCATGATGAGCGCCATACAGGCTTGGCCTAGCCAGGTCATTCATGGCTGCATCCACAATGATAAAATTCTTTGTCTCCGTCTTTTTTGTATAAAGAACCTGGCTTATAAGAATCCCCGCGTTGCTGACTATAACCCGACCAGGCTCCAGTACCAAGGTGCACTCAAGACCAGCCATCTCCTTCTTCAGGGCCCGGGCATACTCCTGGGGATGGGGTGGTTTTTCATCCTGATAGCGCACGCCAAGCCCACCGCCCAAGTCCAGATAATCTATTATAATACCATGTGTCTCCAGGCGTTTAATGAACAGTTTCACCTTGTGCAGTGCTTCTGTAAACGGCGAGATCTCTGTCAGCTGGGAGCCGATATGGCAACTCACACCCATGATCTTGATATGGGACATGTCCCTGGCACGCAGGTAAACCTTTTCAGCCTGCTCAACGGGGATCCCGAACTTGTTTTTTGCCAGGCCGGTGGATATATAGGCGTGGGTCTTCGGATCCACATCCGGGTTTATACGAAAAGAGACGGGGGCTACCAGCTCTTGTTCACGGGCTACCTTCTGCAGTTTTTCCAGTTCCTGTTCGGATTCAACGTTAAACATCAGGATGCCTGACACGAGCCCGTAACGCAGTTCCTCTTCTGTCTTGCCGACACCTGAATAGATTATCCTGCGCGGATCTACACCCGCTTTAAGAGATCTGTAGAGTTCCCCGCCTGATACAATATCCGCGCCCCCGCCCAGGGTGGAAAAAAGACGCAGTATAGCGAGGTTGGAACAGGCTTTGACTGCAAAGCAGGTCATGTGTGGCAGTTCCCCGAAACTTTTGTCAAAGGTGTTAAAATGGTGCGTGAGTGTTGCACTGCTGTAAAGATAAAAAGGCGTGCCGACAGCCTTGGCAATATCAGCTATTGCAACAGACTCACAGTACAACTCATTGTCTTTGTAAATAAAATGATGCATTGTTTTCTTTAACTATTTAATTTAAAACCAGCAGCCGCCTTCACCGCAAGTCGATAACCCCTTCCTCGGCCGGTAAGCTCTCATTAACCGGCTGCGCCGTATCAAAAGAGGTCACCGTATAGAATAGTTTCCTG